>QILZ01000156.1 GCA_003233545.1 Spirochaetales bacterium | reverse complement strand
TTTTATTCTATATAATAACATTTAAAGGGGTGACTACCTATGAGCGAATTCAGAGAGAAGGTAGTTGAGGGGAAAGAGTTTATCATCACCTGTGAATTTGTCCCGGGACGCGGGTCAAGGGGAAAAAGTGTCGAGGAAGTGGTGGAATTCGGGAAAAAAGTTGTATCCGGCAAACTCCCTATTCATGCTATCAGTATCACCGATAACCCCGGGGGAAATCCGGCCATCAGTCCTGATATCCTTGGGAAAGAACTTTACGGGATGGGCCTGGATAGTCTGGTCCATTTTGCAACTTCCGACTGTAACAGAAACATGATAGAGTCGAGAGCCTATTCCCTTGCCAGAGACGGTATCGAAAACCTGCTGGTTGTTACCGGGGATTATACCGCGAGTGGTTACGGGGGAATGGCAAAGCCCGTATTCGATCTTGACTCGGTACAGGTGGTCAGGTACCTGAAGGAAATGAATAAAGGACTTAAAGTGCCTGGCAGGAAGAAAGGAACCTTTAGCAACCTTCCCGAAACCAATTTTTTCGTCGGGTCTGTCGTTTCTCCTTTTAAAAGAAAGGAATCCGAGCTGATGACTCAGTTTTTTAAACTGGAGAAAAAGGTATGGGCCGGAGCTGATTTTATTATTCCTCAATTGGGGTACGATGTAAGGAAGTTTGCCGAAGTTCTTAAATATATGAAGTTCAGGAATATTAATCTGCCGATTCTCGGTAATGTGTATGTACTTACCAGACCGGTTGCCAGGTTCATGAACAAAGGGAATGTACCAGGATGTGTGGTGACCGATGAACTTGTACGGAAAATTGAAGAGGATGCAAAGGAGCCCGACAAAGGAAAGAAGGCACGATTGGAGAGGGCGGCGCAGCTTATGTCGATATTCAGAGGAATGGGCTTTAACGGAGTCCATATCGGTGGATTCGGGCTGAAATACGAGGATTTCGAGTATGTCATCAAAAGTTCTGAGGAAATAGCGGATAACTGGCGCGAATATATCCCGAATTTCAGGTACAGCCAGAAGGATGAGTTTTTCTGTTTTCCTGATGACCCGGAATTAACTTTCGACGAGGATAAGCTGGTTCCGGTTAAATACCCCCGGAAACATGCTGCGTCTTTAAACTTCAGGCTGGGTTTGATTTTACACCGGTCGGTTTTTACCGGGAAGACACCGGGATACAAAATTATGAAGCTGATCTGCAGGGTATTTGATAAGTGGAAGTTTGCCGGCAAAATCAGCTATTTCTTTGAAAGGGTTATTAAAAAGCTGCTTTACGACTGCCAGGAGTGCGGTGATTGTGCACTTTTTGACATGGCATACCTGTGTCCAATGTCGAGGTGCGCCAAGTTTCAAAGAAACGGCCCCTGTGGCGGAAGCAGAAACGGCATGTGCGAAGTTGACGATACTAAAAGGTGTGTATGGACAATGGTCTATGATCGGCTCTCTTCGGCAGGAAAGGTGGGTGAGATAAGAAGTGAATATGTTCCGCCTGTAAACTGGACTCTGTCGAAAACTTCTTCCTGGATAAATTATTTTCTGGGAAGAGATCATTCGTCCAAAAAGATAAACATACAAAATAAAAATAATAAATAATCTCTTTTTAAAAACCGCATCACGGCAGCCTCTGTTTTCCAGGCAGGACTAAAACCTGGGAATAGTTTACGCTAAAGTATCGCATGTGATAGCCGGAAATATCAGTTATGATATCTTTTTTACATTAAAAAAAAGAAAAGTGTTTTTTAAACAGATATACGTTCTACTTGTGTAGTTCTTTTAAATATAAAGAAATAGAATAACTCTTACTTATAAATAAACCATGAATAAAGAATGGAAAGCTGTTGTGGTATAATTTTTGCTTTATAGAATGTAAACACCTGAAAGGAGAAACTTATGAAAAAATCATTATTTCTCATTATCCTGGTTATATTTTATTCTTCGGTATCTATTTATGCGGAAGATATTAAACCACAGATCGCCTATAGATTTTTAGACAGATATGTCAGGGCAAAAGAGAAGAATTCCGAATTAAATAATAAAATAGGAGCCGGAATAAGCCTGGCAACCGGAGGAATCTTTCTTGGTGCAAGTGCTGTTACTTACTTTTACGGTGATGAAATATATAGTACATTTAATGACAACAAAGAAACTCTGGATCCGAATATTAAGAATATAGCAACTGTTTCATTTGCGGCCGGCGGGTTACTTGGCCTTGGTATCGGAACGGTCATGCTTTTTAAGAAGCCTGAAAACCTGCACAAGAAGTACTCCTTTGTATTTGGAGAAAAAGATCCGGTTGTACAGGAGGCGCTTGCAGCTGCGGTTCTTAAGGATATTTCGGAAGAAGGAGAAAGGAAGAGAATTATATCAGGTTTTACTTCTCTGGCTACCCCTTTACTTTCGATAGCATTGACAATAGGCAGTAATATTGTAGATCCGAAAAAGGAATGGTATGCAGACATTTTAACAACCAATTCGTGGTTTATCGGCAATATAGTATCCGGCATCGCTTCGTTCATGTCAAAGAGTAAAGAGGAAAGACTGTACGAAAAATACCTCGCTGCCAAAAAAGCACTTTATGAATCCGAATAATTAATGTATGAATAATATTATCAAAGAGATCGTATTAGCTGTTGCTGTTTTTTTCGGACTATTTCAAGGTCAGAATGAGCCTGCACTATTATGCCGGATATGGAAAACCAGTGATTATATTAAACTTAATATTGAAGTTAAGAATGGGATAAATAAAAAGATAGAAGAGCTTATATCTGCCGGTACTGTTATATCGATACATGTTACTTCCCAATTTAATCATAAAAAAACACTTTCTGCCATACATACTATTAGTTATAATCCGTTTTCAGGAATAGTAAAAATAAGTATATCGGAAACCGGAAAAATACACAGGACGAAGAATATGGAGGCGGCATTGTATATATTTACAAAGTTTAATAATCTTAATATCTGCAGTACCGAAGAGTTTAATAATTCGGAGGATAAGTCCATTAAAGTATCAGCTTCTATTAATCTCGTCGATGAAGATATTGATAAGTCCATAGACCCAACTGTATTATGGGGTTATAAAGATATTATTCGTGTTTTTAAGTATAACAGCATAACGGAGATACCATATTAGTATGAGATTCCGGAATAAAATATTATTAATATTCATAGCTTCTGTAATGTTGTCGGTTATTACTGCAATACCGTTTATTTTTAAAACTATCAGTATAGACAGCAGGTTATTAGAAAATAAAAATATCGAAAGTGCGTTTAAAAAGTCTCTACGGATATTCCGTGATAAATCGATAGAGGAAAAAGAAAAGCTGGATAAAATTATTAACCAGGTTCTTATTATAAACAGGGAGTATACACAGTCGAAAGTATTTAAGGAGGATGCCCTTGTTAATGCCCTGTCTATTCTTATTGTTTTTTTTATTATCCAGGCATCTTTACTTATTTTACTTTTTTATATTATAAGCAGGGCTGTAACTTCCCAGTTTCGTGTAATTTTATCATCTATTAAAAAGGTTGAATCGGATGGTATGAAATTTAGAATTCCTGATCTGTCAGGATATGAGTTTGGTATGTTGGGAAGAGAATTTAATAAAATGCTCGATGTTATCGAATCCAGGGAAAAGCTTATTGCAGAACAGGCAGGGCTTCTCGGCTGGCGGGAGGTGGCATCGTTTCTTTCGCATCAGCTAAAAAATCCTCTTACATCGATAGAACTGGCAGGAACTAATATCGAACTTATTTACAAGGAGCCTGGAAAAAGCGAATTGCTTTTATCCAATATTCTAATTATAAAAGAGGAAACAAAAAGGCTTTCCGGATTTGTGGAGAGGTTTAAAGAAATAACAAATTTTCCGGAATTAAAATTAAAACCTGTCAATTTAAAAAAAATAATTACCAATATAGTTTCAGGATACTCAAACACTGATACCTCCTTTAATATTAATTTAAAGGTTTCAAAAGAGTATCTTTTTGATTTTCAGTTTATGGAACAGATGTTTATAAATCTTTTTAATAATTCCATAGACGCCTGTACGGAATACAAAATCCCTGCGGAAATTAATGTCGAAGCAGTCGAACAAAACGGAACTCTCGAGATAAGGATTTCTGATTCTTTATCCGGATTACCGGAAGACCTTCCTGAGAAGGTAATGCTTCCCAGGTATTCTACAAAAAAAAACGGAACAGGATTGGGGCTGCCGTTTGTTAAGAGAATAGTATCTTTGCATCAGGGAACCATAGAGCCGACACTATCCGACAGAGGAGGGCTCCTGTTTATTATACGATTTCCGCAGAATAGAAGAATATGAGCAAAATACTAATAATAGATGACGAAAAAAATATTATCAGGACTATG
>QILZ01000015.1 GCA_003233545.1 Spirochaetales bacterium | reverse complement strand
TATTTTTCTATCAGTGAAAAGGCGTTTTCCGATTCACGGGAAATGAAAATGTCGGCACTGGATTCCATCGAAGATTCTTTAAGATACAAAACATTTCTCCCCCTCTATGCGGATAAAGAGGAAAGCATATTGAGTTTTCTGTCCTCTGAATCGGTACTGAACAGAGAGTATTTTTTAGGTAACGTTATAAATAACTTTCCTGAAGTAAGAGTACGGTCCGATTTATTATTAGGTCTGCTAGGTACCGAAAAGGCAAGGCAGATTCTTGTAAATCTGCTTAAATATGAGCAGAATGACGATGTTAAGGTATCATGCATCGAAGCCATCGGAAACATAGGAATAGATCCTGAAGGTTCGTCCGAAAAAATACTGGCCGATATTTTAAGAAAAAATAAAAATAATAAACGAATTGTGCTGAATGTGATAAAATCTTTAAAAAGAGTGGGTATAATAAACAGAGGTTTTAAGAAGTCTTCCACATATTCGATATTGGTTAATTTCGGGAGTGTCGGTTCAAGTACGGCTGTAAAAAAAGCAGCGGAAGATACACTTCGGAGTATTATTAGAATTGGAGAGAAAAAATGAAAAATAAAGTTACTGTTTTCTGCCTTTTACTGTTCGTGCTTCTTGTTTGTTCGGTTTCGGGTTTTGCCCAGGGTGTCGATGTGGAGGAACTTAAGAAAAATCTGAAAGAAGGGATTGTATTTATAAACTATACGGGGAAACCTGAATTTGTAGAGACCAGGGAAGAAATAATCGGAATCGGAAAGAGGCTTGCGGAGCTTTTAAAGAATAACGGCAGGGAAGGCAGGATATCTTTAAAGTATTCCGTTTATCATGCGGCAGCCCCTGGTGTTTCGAATGGGCTGGATGCGGATATTATCTCTATCGATAAGGATGCAACAGTGGATCATATAGACAATATTCGGCGTATTGTATCCGGATATCTAAAAGCGTACTACGGATATTCTTTTAAGGATGCCGAACTGCTTGCTAAATTTATTACGATATACAATGCAGTGTTTCGGGGGAATATTGATTTTTTTAAGAAGGTGTATAAACCGGTCGTTATGTCTTATATCTCCGCGAAAAATGCAGGGTTGTCTACGAAATACTATGAATGGCCGGGTAAAACGAGAATGGTAATCCCATTAACATTGGAAGCAGGGAAAGGTTCTTTAAGTTCTATCAGTACCTCCGAGGTAACGGAGAAAAAGGTTGTCGAACAGATGAGGAAGAAACAGGGCAGGGGGCTTAACGAGAGGAAAGAGATGGTGCAGTTAAAGGAACGGGAAGTAACCGAAAAATCAACAAAACTAACTGAACTAAAGAAATCACTTGAAAAAGAACAGGAAACTAAAGCTGTTACTGAAAAAGAATTAGCAAAGGAGAAACAGACCCTGGAAGAAAAAAAGAAGGGTGGTACTGCAGGTACCGGAGAAATAAAAGAACAGGTGAAGAAGATTAAGGAGCTTGAAAAGAAGGCGGCAGAACAGGAAAAAGCGGTTAAGGAAAAGGAAAAAGCGGTGACTGTACAGTCCCGGGCCATAGAAGAAAAAAATCAGGAGATAAAGACGGAACGTCAGCAGATTGCAGAGGATCAGGCAGCGGTTCTGGCGGAAACAGGTACTGCCGGAAAGACTGCAGAGGGTGCCGGATTACAGGCGAAATCCATTACCGATACGCTGTATTATCTAAATCTCTCCGGAGATTCCGGATCCACCGGCAGAAGCTGGAGCCTTATAATTATCGATCCGCAAAAACAAAGAATAACAGAAAAAGCCTCAGGCTTAAATAATTCTACTCTGCAGGTATCAGAAAAAAAAGTCTGGTTTGCAGGAGGCAGAATACTTGTAACAGCATACATAGATAACAGCAGGAAAACGGCAAAACTGTTCTCTTTAGATCCTAAGAAACTTAAACCGGTATATTTAAGTGATTCCGAAATATATCCCACTACCTATATTCTTCCCTCTGATAAGTTTATTTATGCAGTGGTATCGAAAGGCACAGGGTATTTTCTTGGAAAATTCGATAGTTCCCTGAAGTTAGTAAAAAGAAGTGAGATACAAATTTCTCCCGACAGTTATATTACCGTTTTTAATAAGGCTATATATTTAAATGCAGAGAACGGTTCCGTTGTTTCTCTGGATACAGGCACTCTTAAAGAGATTTCCCGGGTAGTTAAGAATTAGAATTCCCCCCGGGCAGGCACTTTGAAACTTTACTTTTATGTATGGGCTCTATAGCATATCGAAACTTGCTGTAAGCAGTTCCTCGTTCCCGATAGACGGGATTTCCGGTTTCGATTCGGGTGAAAGAAGTGCATTAATCAGAGCATCTTCGACAATCTGGTCTATGACCAGTGCGGATGCCTGTGTCAGATCGGTAAAACGGACCCCGAATCCTGCGGGGAGATTACTGGAAGCATTTCTTGAATCCAGAATCTCACAGTTTGTGAGAACCCTGAAATCCTGAAAGTCTATCCGTATCAGAAAACGGCTGCCCGTCCGCGGCGGAGATTCGATACTTTCCAGGAAGGCACCGCTGGCACTCATAGACCTTACATTGCAGGGTTCCCAGTGTTTGTCTTTCTGCAAGAGATAACCCTTTAACGGCCAATCGAACCTGTTAAATTTTCTTCTTTCTTTTCCGGAACTTGTGAGCTCTGTATCCTCAATAACAGGTTTTAATTTATCATTTATCTTATCACGATGCAATTGAGTAAAATCAGAGGGGCAGTCATTTATTGTATTTTCTGTTATCAATACCACCTTAAGCAGGGGGAAGCTCTTTGCAAGGGAATGGAAAAAAGATTTATATATGCCGGTTTTTTCTTTAATATCGATAATGAGGATTTTTAAATCATCGATTTCCACGATCATTCGTGCAAGTTCAGCCTTAGAGGAAGCTTTAAGAATAGTAACAGGTATATTTTTAAGTGAATTTTCTAACAGGTCAGTGTCAGAAAAAACTAAAATAGTATTCATCAGGTTCCACTCTCCTGTAATGTATCTATGTTTTAGTGTAATCTCCATAATAGCGTCCTGTCAAGGCTTGTGTCTTGTCCGGCAGCTCTGCTGTGATGTATGTCGATTTAAATATTCTGTAATATCATCATGAAAAATACTTGACTCCGTACCATGGTACAGACTGTAATCTTATATAAAGAGGAGAAAAATGGATTTTTTTACAATCGGAAAGCTTGCGCGGCAAGCAGGCGTAAATATAGAAACTGTCCGTTATTATGAACGGGTAGGATTGCTGCCGGAACCGGAGCGTAGTGATTCCGGTTACAGACAGTATTCGAAAGAGTATTCGCAGCAGTTAAAGTTTATAAAGAATGCTCAAAAACTTGGTTTTTCATTAAAACAGATCAAAGAGCTTCTGTCTTTAAAGGTCGTTCCCGGTAGTTCATGTGCGGATGTAAAAAAGAAAGCAGAACAGAAGATAGAGGAGATAGAGGCAAAGATTATCGAATTAAAGCGGATAAAAACCGCACTTATAGAACTGTCCGGTAAGTGTGATGCTAATTTATCTGCACGGGAGTGCAGGATACTTGAAGTCCTTAGTAAATCATAATGGAGATAACAATTGGCGGAAAAAAAGCTCAGAGTTAACGTAAGACGCGGAGGGGTTTCAGGTCTGGGTAGTATTTTTACGGCACTGCTTGCCGTATCGTGCTGCATAGGTCCTGCTGTTTTTATTATTTTCGGAACTTCAATAGGAATTTTAAGCAGGTTGACTGTATTCTCTGCGTTTCGTCCGTACTTCCTTGCCGCTGCATTTATCCTCCTCGGTTATTCTTTCTGGAAATTGTATCTAAAAAAAGAGGATTGTGACTGTATTGCGGACAAAAGGGCACAGATTCTATCAAGGGTTATTTTTTGGGCAGGTCTGGTACTGACTGTTTTTGCATTGGCCTTTTATAAAATTGTTGAATTGTTTTTTAAATAGGGGAGGAAGATAAATGAAGAGATGGTTAATTTTTGTATTAATTCTTTCAGCGATGTTTTTAATCGGTTATTTCGTTATTGCGTCAGGGAGCAAAAAAAAACCGGTGTCGGATAGAAGTAAAGAGCAGCCATCAGATAAAAATGAGAAGCCGAATATTGTTGTTTCTATCGAGGGTATGACATGTGGTTTGTGCACCGCTGCTGTAACCAAAAGTCTGTATAAAGTGGATGGAATAAAGAAGGTATCAGTGTCACTTAAGGATGGAAAAGCCTATATTACAGCCGGCGAAAATGTTAAGGACAGTGAAATACAGAAGGCTGTAGAACGGGCGGGAGGATACCGGGTAACTGCCATTAAAAGAACTGGGGGTTCATCATGAATAATCTCGTGTAGAATACGGCTAAAGTTGTGGAGAATGCAG
>QILZ01000045.1 GCA_003233545.1 Spirochaetales bacterium | reverse complement strand
TTCTTATTTTTCAGAAATATTTTATTCGAGGTCTTACAACAGGCGGAGTAAAATTCTAATAGGTATGCAGAGTTCCACGGGTTTGCCCGTGGGGTATCCGGAAGGCAAGGGCATCGTCAGAGATGACGGGTCCGGAGAAAGCTATCGGAGCGAACCTGTGTACGTATTGAACAGCGGACCCTTCGCTCGAAAAGCAAGAGCTTAATCCCCCTGACACTGATCTGCCGGGGTCGATTGCCCGGGCAGGAATCTAGGCAGGAATCTATTTCTGCCACTTCCTATAACTTTCTGTAGGCATCCCCTAAAATCTGCCAGACAAGCTGCGGATTGGCCGATTTTATGCCGGACATAGGAGAGGCAGCACGATATGACCAGGCGGCGATGTTCTCACCTCCCAGCCCGGAAATCAACTCGACTGCCCGGCCTACCTCTTTTTCCCGGCCGTGAGGGACGCTGAAAGCTTGCACCCAAACCTGGGCTTCCAGATGAAACTTTTCCCCCAGGGACAGCACCTTGTGGGTGAAGGAGGGCACGAACTCTTCCACTTTCTGCCCCCAGACGAACCAGTAGGGATCGGTAGCGATCATATCTAAGCCTGGCAACCCGGCTACCTTTTCCCACTCTGACACTCCGGCAATCAGGGGATTCTCAGTTGGCAAGAGACACACAGTATTCTTCTGCCCCTTACCCCTGGAGTAAGCGAGCATCTCGGCCAGAAAACTCAGTATGGTTTCTTCCCGAAAAGCAACGACTGACTCATGCATCACTTCCGGCATCTCCTGGTCGAATTTCTCCCGGTAGAGCTTGCGACAAACGTCGCAGTGACAGGTCCAGGGAACCTTTCCTGCCGCAATCAGGGAAAAGAGCTTTTTCATATCCAATTGATGTTTCTCATCCACCACTTCAGCCAGTACCTCCTCAGGGAAGTAGAAATGGGGTTCATCCCAGAAAAGGTAATCCCCTCCCAGGGAGGCAGCCGCATCGATCCAGGTTCTCATGAAATCTCTGAACGTCGGATTATTCATGCAGGCGGCTGGAGCGGCTTTATGGTCCAGTCGGACCTGACAGGAAGCCGGGTTTTTCATTACAAACCGGGAGAACGCCTCCCCCCCGAAAATACCACCCACTCCCCATGCCCCGATATATACCTGGAAGCCGGCCTGATGGGAAAGCTCCACCATCTCAGCCAATGTATCAGAGTAGAAGAGGAGGTCGTTTTCACTGAAGGTGTGGAGTATGGCATTGCAACCGTGCTCTTTCATTTCCTCCAGGTCTTTCTGAAAGTGATCGATATACCTGTTTCCGAAATAACTGACTACTTTTCTCATGCTTCGACCTCCTTCTCAGCGATTATATAGGATAACGACCGTATTCTTTGAACGCGTATTCTTTTTAAGGTTTCTGTTATCGCTCTACAGCATCCCTTCAATTTCTTCTAAACTTTTACCCTGAACTTTATCTGGTAACCGGTACGAACGAAAACCTATAAGACCTATAAAAGCAAGCAATCCTACTACAGGCCCTACTAAACGAATTCCAAGAGGATTTTCCGCTGTAAAGCCAAAAACGGGAAGGATCGCCGCGACAAGAAAAGCGGAAATAGCCCAGGCTGCTTTTTCCGCAAAACCAAATCCAGCATAGTACATTGCTTCTCTCCGCTTATTTGTCTTCATCTCATCGTAGTCAGTGATGTCAGCCACAATAGCATTCGGAAATACATATAGGCCGGCGACAGGAATGGCAAACAAAGCAAAAAAGATAATTACTTGAATAGTTGGTGCTATTACCGGAAGGTAACCTGTAAGAAAAAAGAAGGGAGAAAGGACAGCCAGCAAAAATAAGGAAATAAGTTGACTTTTACGCTTTCCAAGTTTACTGCCAACCTTTACCCATAGTGGCACCGCTATAAACATTACAACAACAAAGGTGCCCTGATAAACGGCCACCTGCGCTTTACTCTGGCCCAGTATTGAGGTAACGAAAAAAGGAAGTGTCATCATTATAATTTGAAGTCCTACCTGGAAGCAAATAACCGCAACAACAAAGGCTAGAAACTGTTTGTTCTTAACTGTTTTAAGTATAGCACCAAAAAGAGACAGCCTTACTTTAAGGTCGGATTCACTTCTATGCCGCTCTTTTATGCCAAAAAGTGAAATCCAGAAAGAAGCTAATACTACAGCTCCTATTGTAATACCCATTACGGGATAACCGAATGCTTCTATAATCGGCCCCCCTCCTAAAGAAGCTATCATAATTCCGATCGTTCCAAAGATAGCCATCCACGCAGAAACATTAATACGCTCTTTAGAGCTGGGTGCAATATCGGGAACTACAGAACGGTATGGAACTCCCGTAACAGTTAGCATGGTAAAGTAAAGATTAGAAAAGAGAAACAGCCACAAAACGTTTACCCAGATAATTTCAGGAGCAGGCGGAGTAAAAACAAAGAAGAGGGAGATCGCCAGCAGTGGTGCTCCCCAAAAGATAAATGGTTTGCGCCGTCCTGATTTAAAAGTGGCATTGTCGCTGATATATCCCATAATGGGATCGCTGATAACATCCATGATACGGCCTATCCCAAAAGCAACGCTTGCTAATGCAAGCGGGACCAGAGGATTATGACCACTGCCATAAAAAAATACAATCCATGTGACCGCTATAAGATTAACGACATTTTGACCAAGAGTGCCCTGGCAATAAAGAAGTTTTTGTTTATTGGTTACGGGCTTTTCCATAAATATTCTCCTGCACTTACTATTATCTTTATTCTCTTTTTTACGGTCCCGCAGATCAATGATTATGACGAACAGTAACAAGATGCTTTAAACTTTCGTTTTCTGCAGTATAAATGATTTTCCGTTCCTCCTTATCTTTGGACAAAATAATAAATAACAAACAGAAAATATCTTTTTATTTATTAATTGGGTAGGTCCCGTACTTTATACAAGCTTTAAGCATTCTATCCATATTTTCATAAGGCATGTCTCTTGGAATTTCGCAACCGCCGGATAATAAAAACCCTCCGCCTTCAGCAGCTACTTCAATAGCTTTTCGGCATGCTTTTTCTACCTTTTCCGGGGTCCCCATATCAAGAATACGGTTACAGTCAAGATTACCCATAAGAGTAATCCTATCACCAACAAGCTTCTTAGCCCATTTAAGACCAACCTGGTAATCGAACTGTATTAACCCCCCTGCATTTACTAAAGGTGCAAACTTTAAACATTGAGGAACATAACCACAACTATGGATTAAAACTTTAACACCAAGTTCATCATTTATCCGTTTATAAAGCTTCTGCTCATAAGGCAGGACAAATTCCTCGAAAGCTTCAGGTGATAGAAAATAAGATACCGATGCGCCACTAGCTATAATATCGGCGCCATTATTCACAAAAACTTTTGCACACTGAAAAGCATATTCACTGTACCATTCTAAAATTTCATTCATGAGCGGTTTAGCTTGATGAAGAAGAAACATTGCTTGTGGATCTGCTCCCATGAGCAGCATAGCTCCCTGGAAAGGCCCCTCCGTCCATCCAATAATTGCAAGTTCGTCGCCTACCATTTCTTTCATATATTTTACACTTGAGAGATACTCTCCAAGACGCCCAACCCCAACATATGCAGCCGGATCCTTTAGCTTCTTAAAATCTTCAACAGCATTATCCCATCTGATAGCCGCACTGGTAACTCTGGGAACATCGTCATCGGGAATAATTGACTGTGCTCCTACTGGCTCTGCAAAAACTGCTGTATCACAGGAAGCAATAACAGCATCCCAGCCAAATCTTCTTGCTGTACTTACCTCAGCCTCAGCCAGTGATTTTCCCTTACTCACATATTCGCTGAAAGGAATACCATATTGCTTCGCGCTAAAAGTCATAGCAAATGGAACAAGCGGTACTCTATCAGGCTCCTTTAAATCTATAGCAGTCATAACACGCTCTTTACCTGTCATCTTTTTTTTATCTGCCTCTATGAATTTATCTATGATGTCAACGATCTCTAATGCGTTAATGCCGTATGCATCAGCTCCTACACGTGCTGCGACCGATTTATTGGCTGCCGGACCAGAGATAATAGTTTTTATTTTATGCCTTATACCCAGCTTTTTAAGATCTTCTTCCAATTCCTCCAGCATATGGATGCGATAACTAAGATAGAGTCCTGTTGTTACTATATCCGCACCAACTTCTTTAGCTTTATTCGCTATTACATGAGGCCCGACGTCCGATCCGGCATTATACACTTCATAGCCCCTTGCTGATAATACTGCCATAACAATATCGGGGCCTATAGTCCAGGGACCATCAGGCACACCGATAACTACCTTGCCTTTAGGTTTTTTTGTCTTTTCTATAGTACTATTAATTACCGTAGTCCCATATTTAAAAGCTGCGGATGACAGGAATACTTTATCAAGATACATCCCCTTTTTTCCAAAAATATTTGCCACTTCGCACATACTATTTGCAAGAACATCTGTTATTGCCTGAGGTGTTTCACCTACTTCCAGAGCATTCTTACATAAAAACCCAATGTTCTCATAGTCACCTACCAAAACAGAATTTTTTATTTCTCCAATGATTTTATTCATTTTCTTGCTCCTTGTTTTAATGATAGGAATATTTATAC
>QILZ01000351.1 GCA_003233545.1 Spirochaetales bacterium | reverse complement strand
TGGATGTTATTGCAAATGAGGATATCGATTTTAATCTTTATCCGGGAGAAATCTGTTCCCTCCTGGGAGAAAACGGAGCCGGAAAAACAACACTCATGAATGTACTTTTCGGTTATTATGCCCTGGACGGAGGAGAAATATATATAAAAGGGGAAAAGGTTAATCTGTCATCTCCGAAAGATGCAATAGATAAAGGTATCGGAATGATTCATCAGCATTTTACCCTTGTTCCCTCGCAATCGGTGCTGGAAAATATAATTATAGGTGCTTTCGTGGAAAAAGGCCTGTTTTTGGATTTTAAATCGGCAAGAGAGAGGGTTGTAAGATTGGGAGAGGAATTCGGCCTTTTGATTAATCCTGATGTAAAAGTATGGACACTCTCTGTAGGTGAACAACAGAAAGTTGAGATACTTAAAGCTCTCTACCGTGATGTGGATATTTTAATCATGGATGAACCTACAGCGGTTCTTGCACCTAAAGAAATCATCGAGCTCTTTAAAACATTAAAGGCACTGGTTAAAAGAGGGAAATCTGTTGTTTTTATCTCGCATAAATTAAACGAGGTTATGGAAATTTCGGATCGAATTGTTGTTTTAAGAAACGGCGGGGTAACGGCAGAGAGAAAAACTTCGGAGACAAATATAAGAGAACTGGCGAATCTTATGGTGGGACGTGATATGCTGGAAAAACCGGAACGTAAGAATCTGATTCCCGGCGAACCTGTTCTGGAGATAGAGAATCTATCGGTTCTAAATGAGAAGGGTTTAAAGGCGGTAAAAGGTCTGAATCTTGTAGTACATAAGAATGAAATAGTCGGTGTAGCCGGTGTTTCGGGAAACGGACAGACAGAACTTTCCGAATCTCTCTTCGGTATCAGGGATCCCGTTTCGGGGACTGTAAAGGTTAACGGGAAAAAGGTTAAAAAGGGTAATCCGGCTGCAGCTATAGATATGGGAATGGGAAGAATTCCCGAAGACAGAATAGAAACAGGACTGTTGATGGACCTTTCCGTAGAAGAAAATATAATACTTGAAAACCATTTAAAGCATGGTTTTCAGAAATACGGGCTTATGAATTTTAATAGAATACATGAGTTCAGCGACAAACTTATAAAGGATTATAAAATAAAAACCGCAGACAGTGGTATCGCTGCCAAGAGCCTCTCCGGAGGTAATCTTCAGAAGGTTATACTGGCGAGAGAACTATCCGGTCAGCCTTCCGTTGTTATTGCATCGCAGCCTACAAGGGGACTCGATGTGGGGGCGATGGAGTACATCCATGAAAGGCTTCTGGAAGAGAGAGACCGCGGAGCGGGTATTGTGTTGATTTCCGAAGACCTGGATGAAGTCTTTACTTTAAGTGACAGGATTGTGGTTATGTACGAGGGGGAGATTATAGGAGAAGCCGATTCGGGAACAGCCTCGAAAGAACAAATAGGACTCTGGATGAGCGGGGTAAAAAAATGATCAGAATACGCATAATAAGAAGAGCACCATTACCGAATTGGGCTAGAATTGCCATACCGGTAATCGCGATTATTGTTACACTTATTCTGGCGGCGATACCTATTCTGATTGCAGGAGGCAATCTATGGAAGTCTTACTACTATTTATTCTATGGAGCACTCGGCACACGGTTTAATATTCTCGAAACGTTTGTAAAGTCCAGCCCGTTAATATTTACAGGCCTGGCCGTTGCGTTTGCTTTTCGGGCAAAATTCTGGAATATCGGAGCCGAGGGGCAGCTGCTGGCGGGCGCCTTAGCAGCAACATGGATAGGAATCAGCTTTCCCGGGGTGCCTGCATTTATTCTGCTTCCGGTTGTTCTGGCCGGAGGTTTTATTGCGGGAGGAGCATGGGCTGCGGTTCCGGCACTGCTTAAAACAAAGTTAAAAGTAGATGATGTGGTAACAACCCTTCTGTTGAATTATGTAATGCTGCATATTATGGGTGCGCTCCTGTTCGGGCCTTTACAGCAGCCAGGTTCCAGCTGGCCGCGGTCTCCGGAAATAGTTGCTGCGGCAAAGTATCCCATTTTAATTGTAAGATCCAGATTTCACCTGGGGATTCCTCTTGCTTTTATCGCTGTTTTTATACTGTGGTTTATAAATAAAAGGACTGTTCTGGGATATCAGACAAAAGCAGTGGGGGTAAACATACGGGCGGCTGACTTCGGAGGAATTAATACGACGGCTGTTATTCTAAAAACGGCTCTTATTTCCGGGGGCCTTGCAGGGCTTGCAGGAGTAGGAGAAGTATGCGGAATTCAGTACCACCTTTTAATGGACCTCTCGCCCGGATATGGTTACTCGGGAATAGTTATAGCGATGTTAGGGAACCTGCATCCTGTCGGAGTTATGTTTGCCGCTTTTTTCTTCAGTGTGATTATTGTCGGGGCTCAGACCATGAGCAGGATTACCGGTGTGCCGGTTTATATCTCTGAGGTTATCCAGGGGATGGCTTTAATAATTATGCTTATTGCGATTTTATTTACAGAGTATAAAATAAGGGTGGCAAAGAGGTGATACGGGAAATATTTCAGGTAACATTTATAACCGGTTTGCTCGGTGCAACATTACGGATGGCGACTCCTATTATCTTTGCCACACTCGGAGAAATTATAACCGAGAGAGCCGGTGTGCTTAACCTTGGGATCGAAGGTATAATGCTTATGGGTGCTATGACAGGATTCATCGCTACCATAACATCCGGTTCGCTCATGTTTGGAATTCTCATGGCTGCCGGTATCGGTATGATTCTGGCCCTGCTCATGGCTTTTCTTTCTGTCTATCTGGGTCTAAGCCAGCATGTATCCGGGCTGGGCATTACACTGTTTTCGACAGGGCTTGCCATGTTTGTCTACAGACTTCACTTCGGTTCGCCCACGGTGCCGCCGACTATTAAACCTTTCGATCCGGTAGCTATTCCGCTTTTATCTAAAATACCCGTAATCGGTCCGAGTTTTTTTAATCAGTATTCATTAACGTATATTTCATGGATTCTGATACCGCTCATAGCCATACTGCTTTATAAAACGAACATGGGGCTTAAAATAAGAACAGTCGGAGAAAATCCTTTTGCGGCAGATACGGTCGGGGTTAATGTAAACCTTACAAGGACATTAAGTCTTGTCGCAGGCGGTGCATTGATGGGGGTAGGCGGTGCTTTTCTGACTATCGTAAACGGGAACATGTTTTTAATCGATGTGGTAGGAGGCCGGGGCTGGGTAAGCATAGCCATGGTTATCTTCGGCAACTGGGACCCGTTAAAAGGTGCTCTTGGTGCACTTCTCTTCGGTTTCCTCGACGGCCTTCAGCTGAGGCTTCAGGGTCTCGGGTTTAATGTTCCTTTCCACCTGTTCCTTCTTATCCCGTATCTGCTTACTATTATCGCTCTTATAGGTGTCTCACGGCATGCCACATATCCGTCGGCTCTTTTAAAGCCTTACCGGCGGGAAGAAAAGGGAGGATAGAAAAGCTTTTTTGCTGTTAAGGGTGGAAAAGATTTTATAAATTCTGGTATATTAATGGCAGCATCATGCTTTTATAAGAATATTGTTAAGGAGGAAACATTTATGAAAAAATTCTTACTCATCGGCACAGTTTCGGTTGTACTTCTGTTTATCACAGGCTGTGCAACGGATAAGGGGCTGTTCGGATTTATTGCAACGACAGATTATGTAAAGGTGCAGCTTAAGGAAGCAAAAAAGACGACCGAAGCGGAATTGAATGCGACAAAGCAGGATCTACAGTCTGTTAAAAAGGACGTTGCTGAGTTTAAAGGTCTTACCGGCGATGTAAAGAAATTACTGGATGAGGTTTCGCAAACAAAGCAATCTAACGAGGAGCTTCAGAAACTTGCAAAAACAGTCGAATCGAGATTAAATAATCTTCCGCGCGAAACACTTTTACAGCTTGTGAAGGTTCTTCAAAACTATCTCGACGAGACAAAGGCAAAAAAGTAAACCGGTTATTTTTTGTGTATCTATAATTGAAGGCAGCCGGATAATACGGCTGTCTGTCTGGTATTTCCACTGTAAAGTGAGATAAGGAAGCGGTTGTGAGGCAGATTATTGTTTCGAGTTTTATGTTCCGGAAGGAAAAATTTAACGAAGAACATCTTAAGGTTTTGGAAGAAGCCGGGTTTACATGGTTCGAGATGTTCTGCTATAAATATTATCTGGACTGGAAGAATCCCGAAGAGATGAACAGGCTGATACAGGCCGTTAAAAGCCGGAAGGTATCGGTTTATTCGATTCATGCTCCATGGGCTCCGGGCGCAGATAACGGGACATACGATATTGCGTCACTCGATGCCAGAACACGTGAAAAAGCATTAAGGGAAATCTTTAATGCCGTAAAGATATTTTCACATGAAGGAATAAAATCGATTGT
>QILZ01000105.1 GCA_003233545.1 Spirochaetales bacterium | reverse complement strand
TGTACACCGGCAAAGGTAGTCGTCGTATATTCGCTGCTCCGGGAAAATCCGGATCCTTCCGATGCCGATGTAAGAAATGCCCTCGACGGGAATATCTGCAGGTGTACAGGCTACGTTAAAATACTCGATTCGGTAAAACTTGCCGTTAAAAAGTTGTCCGGGGGAAGGAATGATTGATTTTGTTCATATAGGAAAACCCTGCGTCAAAATAGACGGGATAGGTCTTGCGACAGGGAGAGAAAAATTTACAAATGATTTTTATATCGTGAATCCGCTTTACGGAATGTTCCTGTACTCACCGGTACCCCACGGGGAAATTACCGGCATCGATACTGCTGAGGCAATGGCAGTAGAGGGTGTTGTAAAGGTTTTCCATTATGAGAATACTCCTGACAGGCTTTTTACAACGGCAGGCCAGGGGTTCCCGGAACCTTCACCCTACGATACAAAGTTATTCGACAACAGGGTGCGCTTTGTAGGCGACAGGGTTGCCATGGTTGCGGCGGAGACGGAGGACGCGGCAAAAGAGGCTGTAAAAAAAATAAAAGTAGAGTATAAGGAACTCCGTGCACTATTCGACCCTGAAAAAGCGGCGGATCCGGAATCACCGAAGATTCATACCGGTAATGAATATGCAAAGATCCCGGTACCCTATCTTCCCGAAAAAAATATTGCGGCGATTATAGAAATTGGTTTCGGAGATACGGAGAAAGGATTTAAAGAGGCGGATTTTATAGAGGAAAATACCTATAAGGTTCACTATGCATCACATGCTGCAACGGAACCACATGCTGTTTCCGTTTATTTCGATGAAAGGGGAAGGCTCGTAATAATCACTACCACCCAGGTTCCGTTTCATGTCAGAAGGATTATAAGCTCTGTTCTCGACATACCTCTTCGAATGATACGTGTTATAAAACCGCGGATCGGAGGCGGATTCGGAGGCAAGCAGGAGATAATCCTGGAACCTTATGCCGCCCTTATTGCATGGGATACAGGCAGGAATGTTAAGATCGTTCTTTCCCGGGAAGAGGTGTTCCAAAGTACGAGGACACGCCATCCTATGAGAATAAAGCTCAAAACCGGATTTAAAAAAGACGGTCGAATAACAGCACTTTCCATGGACGCCTTGATGAATAACGGTGCATACGGGTCGCACTCCTTAACAGTTTTGTCCAATACGGGGAGCAAGGTGCTTCCGCTTTTTAATAAGATAGAAAACTTAAGCTTTGCAGGGAAAACAGTATATACGAACCTTCCTGTCGGCGGTGCATACAGGGGATATGGTGCTACGCAGGGATATTTTGCACTGAATCAGCAGATAGATATTATTACAAGAAGAACCGGACAGGATATACTCGGGTACTGCAGGAAATGGCATATAAAAGAGGGAGAAACCTCGGCTGTTTTTGAAGCTCTCGGGGAAGGCAAAGAGGGGGTAAGCCAGACGGTTAAATCGTGCAAACTCGATGACTGTATCGATATGGGAGCGGCGGAAATAGAATGGTACAAGAAACGGGGGAGAAGGATCGAAACCGAAGACGGATGGATTACCGGTGTGGGCATGGCAATCGGGATGCAGGGTTCCGGGATTCCTCTTATAGATATGGGGTCTGCCCATATGAAGATGAACGAGGACGGCTCCTTTAACCTGTTTGCCGGGGCAACGGATATAGGCACCGGTTCGGATACGATACTGGGGCAGATTGTATGCGAAGTGTTAAAGATACCGCAGGAGAAGGTTCTGGTGCTTTCCTCCGATACGGATCTTACACCTTTCGATGTCGGTGCATATGCGTCCTCGACCACATATGTTTCCGGTACGGCCGTAAAAAAATGTGCGGAAAAGATTCTTTCGCAGATTCTCGATGTAGCCTCGGAGATGCTGGAAACGGATAAGGATGATCTTAAGACAGAACCGGAAAAAATCGTATCCGCAAAGAACGGGAAAAATGTTTCTTACAGTGAAATATCCATATACAGCCTCTACGCTGCCAATCAATTTCAGATCCAGGCATCTGCCTCGAGCGTGCTGCCCGAATCACCTCCGCCGTTTATCGCCCAGTTTGCAGAAGTTGCAGTGGATATCGAGACAGGCAGGATAAGGCCGCTTAAGTTTGTTTCCGCAGTGGACTGTGGTCAGCCAATCAATACCATGCTCGTGGAGGGGCAGGTAGAAGGCGCTGTTGTAAACGGAATATCATATGCACTTACCGAAGAATATATATTTAACGGCAGAGGTAAAATGGTTAATCCCGATTTTGGAAATTACAAGGTTTACACTGCTGCGGATATACCGGAGATTAAAACGATAATTGTGGAATCATACGAGCCTACAGGTCCTTTTGGTGCGAAATCCGTAGGTGAAATTGCGATCAATGGACCCGCACCTGCTATAGCTAACGCAGTATTCGATGCTGCCGGAATCCGGCTGTACGAAACTCCTTTTACGCCAGAGAAGGTCTGGAGGGAGATAATTAAACAGGGGATAGAATAAATCCGGGAAAGGAAGAAAAAAATGAGTGACAGGATGCATCCGATTTCTTTTGTAAATCTTCTTAACTGGATCACCGGGGAATACCTTACAAGAAGGTCTGTTTTCCAGATACCAGAGTATGTTTTTTTCAGAAAGCGAAACCAGAGAAGTGTAAGAATATTTAACCGCGAAATAGATACGGCTTTAGGTCCGGCGGCAGGGCCTCATACCCAGCTTGCACAGAATATAGTTACGGCATATCTTGCAGGAGGAAGGTTTATCGAGCTTAAGACTGTACAGAAGCTCGACAGCCTGGAAATCGATAAACCGTGTATCGACGCCCGGGATGAAGGTTATAATACGGAATGGTCGACCGAACTCTCTCTCGGGCAGGCGTATGATGAATATTTAAAAGGCTGGATTATACTGCATTTCCTGGAGAAACTCTTCGGCCTTTCGCGTACGGAGCTTACGGATAATAAAACTGCGAATCCAGGTTCCAAAGAAAAAAAAATGCCCTCTTTTATCTTTAATATGAGCATAGGATACGATCTCGAAGGAATCCGGACGGAGCCTATGGACAGGTTCATTAATCTCTTAATCGATTCATCCGGTTCCGAAAAATTTACAGCCTATATTGAACAGCTTGATAATTTTATAAAGAATTCCGATTTTTTCAACCGGGCCGGCCTCGATAATGTTCGTGAAAAATTAAAGGACCTGCCGTTATCGATTTCATCCGGGATTGCCGATTCCGTTACTCTTTCCACCATGCACGGCTGTCCTCCGGATGAAATAGAATCGATCTGCAGCTACCTTTTAGAACAGAAAAAACTGCATACCTTTGTAAAACTCAATCCGACATTACTGGGGTTTAAAAAGGTCAGGGGAATACTGGATAAAAACGGCTATGATTATATGGAATTAAGCGAAGAATCCTTTACCCATGACCTTCGGTACGATGATGCCGTAAATATAATTACCCGTCTCCGGGAGAAGGCAGAGGCGAATCGTCTCGGTTTCGGCGTTAAGCTGTCCAATACCCTCGGGACGGTAAATTCCGGAGAATATCTCCCCGGGAACGAGATGTATATGTCGGGAAGAGCTCTTTTCCCCTTAACGGTAAGACTTGCATATAATCTTAGTAAGAAATTTGCAGGCACTCTTCCGGTTTCATATTCAGGGGGAGCTTCCCAGCTAAATGTTAAAGAGCTTTACCGGAGCGGAATTAAGCCTGTAACATTTGCAACCGAACTGTTAAAACCGGGGGGATACTTAAGGTTAAAGGAAGCTGCTGACCTGGTAGAGGAGGAGCTTACTGTAGGATCGAAGGGGGCAGGAGCTTCTGATACGGAGTCGGGTGCTTTGATAAAACTTAAGATCCTGGAAAAACTGGCAGAGAAATCAGAGGAGAATGTACTCTATAAAAAGCAGTGGCGCGGAGAAAACAGGGTATCCGCAGCAGGCCGCCTTCCTTTGTTGGATTGTTATACTGCTCCGTGCGAAGAGGCCTGTCCCATACATCAGGATATACCACAGTATATCAGCCTGACAGCCGAAGCTGAATATTCGAAATCTTTGGAGTTAATCTATTCACGGAATGCCCTTCCCAATATTACCGGATACATCTGTGAGCAGCCCTGTGCAGAAAGGTGCACAAGGCTCGATTACGAAGGCCCTGTGCGGATCAGGGATGTAAAAAAGATTGCGGCAGGCCGGGGCCTATCCGGTTATAAGAATGTTGCAAAACAGGTAAAAGCCGCACGTAATATTCCAAGAGGAGCCAGGGGAAATATTGCCGTTCTCGGTGCAGGTCCTTCCGGGCTGGCCGTTTCGTACTTTCTGGCAAAAGCAGGGTTAAGAGTTTCTGTTTATGAGGAACGGGAATCGGCGGGCGGAATAATGCGCAATATCCTGCCCGGGTACAGGCTGTCGGAGGATGCTTTAAGAAGGGATATTTC
>QILZ01000041.1 GCA_003233545.1 Spirochaetales bacterium | reverse complement strand
CCTGTGAAGAATATGTAAGTTTTAAAAGAAAGCTGAATCAGTGTATTTAAATGGTCACAGCTGAAGTTCCGTGACAATATCTTCTTTATGTATAAGAGATATAATTAAACCGGTTTGTCTCAATTATGAAACAAATAACTTTCAATATTGGAACAAAACTAATTTACACAAAAGACTTGACACTCCCCTGTTTATCATGAAGCATTAAAAAACGAGAGGTTGTATTTCCCCCGGGCTAAGTAATATATGAGCCGTATTTGTTCTGCTTTTAAAATTAGAGGGAAAGGCTTTATAGTTTATCAGGAGCCGGAAGGAGATTAAAGATGGTTAAACCAAAAAGCGAACACGAAATGCAGATATACTTTCAGGAAATTAGACAAAGTGAAGTTTAGAAGAATATTTTCTTCCGTCTCCAACTCAAGAAAGAACAGTATAATAAAAGAAGAGCATCCGTCTCCTGTACAGGCTGTTCCTTTGGGTGAGGTTGGCGATAAAGAACGGGTGAATATCCTTGAATCTAAAATAGAATCACTCATGGGAGAGTTAAGTGAACAGAGAAAACTAGTATCCGATCTGGTTTATCAGGTTGAATTTTTTAAAGTGTCATTGCCGATTATAGAAAAACTTGCGAATTCAATTACAGAGACAACAGAACGTGTAAATATAGAACTTACAGAGAATATATACAAAATTACCAGGGAAAGCGAAACTGCGTCTAAACAGATATGTAATTTGTTAGAAAGTATAACAACAGGGGAATCCGGCCTTATAGCGGATTCGGATAAGCTTGCTCCTATTTCACAAAAAATAACAGAACTTTCCAGGAATTATGAAAAAGAGATGGTAGAAACGGATAGAGAAACTAATCGCATAGAAGAAACAATTTCTAAAATCTATAACTTTACAGAAAATATTACTGATATTGCAGAACAGACATCTGTTCTGGCAATTAATGCTTCCATAGAAGCTGCAAGGGCGGGGATTCATGGAAAGGGATTCAAGGTAATAGCGAGAGAAGTACATTCTCTCTCCTCCGAATCTAAAAATATTGCCGATGACATTATAGAAATGATTAAAGAGTTAAAAGTTAATACCCACAGCTATTTTTCCGAACATGTCGAGAATCTTAAAGATTATGTAAATACATCCAAAGAGTTGGATAACGAACTTTCTGATGTTTCGAATCTTATAAACACACAGGCCCGGATAGTGGAAATGTCCGGAAAAGAATCTAAAGAACTCTCCGATGCTGTTAAAAAGGATATTGACAGGGTTGCATATTCTCTGCAGTACCAGGATATAACGCGTCAGCAGATAGAAAATATTGTAAAGATACTGAATGGAATGATGACTAATTTTAACGAAGTACTTAAAACGGTAAACTACGATACACAAATAAACTACGGAGAACTGGAAAAAAAGGTAAAAGAGCTGGCAGAAATTAAATTTACAGTCAGGGATGAGTATAAATCCATAGATAAAAATATCAATGAAGATGGCAATATTGCAGACAGAAAGAGACTAATTGTTAAAGAGAAACTAAAAGGAGATATTACCCTATTTTAAAGGCAGGAGGCGGGATACCTTATGGGAAATTTGATAATGTGTGTGGATGATTCGAAGAGTATGAGGCTTATAATAAAAAAGACATTAGAGAAAGACTTTAACCTGATAGAGGCGGAGAACGGAAGAGATGCACTTGGAAAGCTTGATGATTTAAAAAGCAGCGGAGGCCGGAGTGTATCGTTATTTCTTGTGGATGTAAACATGCCTGTTATGGATGGTTTTGAATTTGTAAAAGAGCTGAGAACAGATGAAAAATATAGCAATGTCCCGATACTTATGCTGACATCAGAGAGTTCAAGCGGTAAAAAACTAACGGGAAAGGAGCTTGGAGTAAGCGGCTGGGTCGTAAAACCCTTTGATCCCGGATCTTTAATTAAAGTAATAAAAGCGCTGTCAGTATAAAATATAAATAGCAAATTACCTTCATCAGTTTTCGGCTGCAGAAATTATGCGGAAAGCGTTTATTTTCCACTAACTTTCACGGGCTGTAAGTTCTAAGAATGCATCCCTGTACGAATCCATGCTAGGAAAATCAACTTTTTCTACAGGCTGAGTTTCTATTTCGAAACTGTTTTCCGTTTCTTCCGGTTCCTTTTTTTCATAGGCAGCCTTTCCTGTAAGGGCTGCACCAAACGCCGCAGCTTCCTTTATATCGGATAAAAACATGCAGGAATCGGGAAAAACGGAAGAAACTAAAAGATTATACCCCCTGTTTTTTCTAAAACCGCCCTCCGTGTAAACCGCTGTATCTTTTTGGATCCCTGCGCGTTTAAATGCAATTTCTGTCTGGATCGCAAGAGAGATATTAAGAACGGCACGAACGGTTACCGGGTCTTTAAAGAATTCGGGAAGTGTTCTGCCGCTTTCCATATCCGGGTAGGGTATGCATCTTTTATTCTCATAAACTCTCGGTTTGGAATCCGGAAACTGCCCGCTCCCCCCTAATATGCCGGGAAGTATAAACAGTCTCTTTTCTTCCAGCACCTTCTGATAAGCATCCTCATCGTAAGGCGGCAGGCTTTTAGTATTATTAATATCCTGTACGATTTTCATGTATACATCATGTTCGAGGCCTCCGGTAAAAATAGCAGTCTTAACCGGCTGTCCGAAAGCGGAGAGGTTATAGAATACCACTTTGCCCAGCTCTTCCTTCGAAAAATAAACCTCATCCATGGGATGCATTACCACGCACCATGTTCCCGTAGAGTTCAGTACAAAATCTCCCCTTTGTTTCTGCTTTATTATATAGGGAAGAAGAGAGGCATTGGAATCGTGAATACCTGCCGTAACGATAGTATCCTTCGAAAGCCCTGTTTCGGAAACAATCTCTGGTTTTAGTTTCCCCAGAACTGCAGAGGGTTTTACTACCTTAAGGGGCAGTTTTTTTAGTATTCCGAGTTTTTCCGCAACCTCTGACCACTGCTTTTTATGAAAATCCCACAGATAGCTGTGGCAGCCGGCATAGGTATAGTCCGCTGCAATTTCACCGGTTAAAAAATAACCGAAGTACTGGGGGTACAGGAGAAAACTGCGGGTTTTTGTAAAAGAACCAGGTAAGGTCTTTTTTAAAAAATAGATGCCCTTGGCAATATTTAAAAGGGCACCGAACCGGGGAGTTGCAGTGACAACCTGTAATTCTTCCGGTTTGCCCACCAGTTTATAAAACTCATCGTGGAAGGAATTCCCCGGTTCATTTGTATAGGAAACAACAGGAAGGGAAGGTCTGCCGTTTTCTCCGATTCCGACAAAGGCAGCCCCGTGTGTACTGATCGAGATTACCTTTATGGGATATTTTCCGGAATAAGCGGATAAGCTGCCAATAATCCAGTGTTCGATTCCTTCTATATCTTCCACCTTTAGATTGCCGCGTTTAAGGGTGGGGAAGGATGAATAGGAAGAGGTCAGCATTCTTAGGTTTTCATCGAAGAGGATTATTTTTTTGTTCGTTTTTCCGATATCAAAAGCGGCGATTACATAATCCATTTCTGTTAATCCCTTTTTTTAAGTATAGTTTCCGAGTATTCATTAATAGTGTTAAGCCATCCGCTGCCTGCCGGTGCTCCCTCATCGAGGCAGTACTTATCCCAGACATTCCCGAAGGGCAGTGTTTTAAACTCTTCTGCCAGGGCAAGGCGTTCTCCTAAGTTTCCGTTGTTTTCCGCCTGCAAAAGCATATCCGTAGGTTCGAGGAGGGCAATAAGAATCGCTTTTAATGCTGCCCTTGTTCCTGTAACCCAGGCGGTTATTCTGTTTATGCTTGCATCGAAATAATCAAGGGCAAAATGTACTCTGCCGAAGGCTCTGCAATGCTTTACTTCGTGTGCGATCGATAGAACCTGGTCGTTTAAAGTAACAACATGGTCGCTGTCCCACCTGACCCCGCGGCTTAAGTGCAGCAGCAGTTCTTTGGAAAAGGTTAAGATCGATGAAATTTTATCCGCGATATTTTCCGTCGGGTGAAAATGGCCGGAATCGAGGCAGATCATTAATCCGTTTTTCAGTGCATAGCTTAGGTAAAATTCATGCGAGCCTGCAACGTAGGATTCGGAACCAATCCCGAAGAGTTTGCTCTCCAGTGAATCTAAAAGAAAATCGCTCTCGTAGTGTTTTTCGTATATTTCGTCGAGAGAATCTTTAAGAATCTTTCTCGGCGTCAGCCTGTCTGCAGGTGTATCCTTTGAACCGTCGGGTATCCAGAGGTTGTTTATACAGGGATTTTTTAACTCCCTGCCTATCTGACAGGCAATTTCGCGGGATGCCATTACGTGCCGTATCCAAAAGGAACGTATGGATTCATCCCTGTTTGCAAGTGTGTAACCTGAATCCGCAAGGGGATGAGAAAAGATAGTGGGATTAAAATCGAGTCCTGTTTTATTCCTTTTTGCCCATTCGATCCAGTTTTTAAAATGCT
>QILZ01000391.1 GCA_003233545.1 Spirochaetales bacterium | reverse complement strand
TCCCTGGTTCGGATTGTTGCCGGGGTTCTCGACTTCTGGGATGCGTATCTCGAAGGTCTTATTACGGTTAAACCCGGGATGAATCCGGCATTAAAATCGCTTTTCGAGAGACTTTTCCCGCTTGTGCCGTGGTTCCATCCTGCGGATGACCTTTGGTAGAACTTAAGGTAATGTATAAGCATAAACCGGGGAAGTCCGTATTGACAATCGAACTTGAAAACGGTAGTTTTTCAGAGTTTATGAAACCGTTTTTGAAATCGCTTTCATTAAATAAAAAGGAGATATGATTATGGTTAAAGCAGGTTTTGCAAGGGCAAATATCAATCCTTGTATCGGACAGGATAATATAGGGGATTACGGCAGGCTTATACCCGGGATAGGTATTGGGAATGAGCTTTATGCCAAATCTATGGTGCTCGATGACGGACAGAATAGAATAGCCTTGGTTACTGCCGATGTCATCGGCTTTCCCGGAACACTGGTAGAAGATATACGTTTACGGGCAAGCAAGCTCACAGGAATCGATGAAAAAAATATCATGTTAAGCGCTTCCCATACTCATTCCAGTCCTGCGACGACAAAAAACGATAAAGCATCCCATGAATACCTCGTGGAGCTGGCAAAGAAGATTGCAGGTATAATCTACTTAGCTGATTGCAAAAAAGAGGAAGTTCGTATCGGTGTCGGAACAGGTGAGGCGAAGGTTGCCATGAATCGCTGGCAAAAATCCGGTTCTACTGTGAAGTGGGGTCCTAATCCGGAGGCTCCTGTCGATTATGAACTTATGGTTATTCGTTTTGACAACCTTAAGGGTTATCCTCTTTGCGTATTGCTCAATTATGCTTCTCATCCTTCCATTATGGGAAAAGATAACCTGCTGTACTCGGGCGACTATATCAGTTTTGCCCAGGAGTTTGTCGAGAAGGTATATGACAGGAATGTTATGGCCATGTTTTCTACCGGTGCCGGGGGAGATATCAAGATAGCTATACTTTCCGGGGACAGAAAGAGCTTCCGCTACGGGAATTTGGAAGACTGCCGGCGTTACGGAACAATTGTAGGCGCCGAAGCTGTAAAAGTAATAGAGACCATTAAAACCAGGCCTGCGGCAACGGTAAGTACAGGTACTATGAATGTTGATCTTCCCTTGGTAAAGCTCCCGCTCATAGAAGATGTGGAGCGGGAAAAGAAAAGAATAGAGGATAAAATCTCCAGGCTTAAAGGCACTCAGAAAGAGGCAATGCTCATCGATTTAAATTGGGCTTTGGAAACAATAAACAAATTAAAAGACGGGACAGCACCTGAAAGTATAAAGACGGAAGTTACACTCTTCAGAATAGGAGATGAAATCGCTCTTTTTGCAGTACCGGGAGAGCTTTTCGTAGAAGTTGGAATGAATATTAAAAAGGCTATCGGGTTAGCAGGATCTTTTGTTCTTGCTTATACCAATGGATACCTCGGTTACCTGCCCTCAAAACAGGCTGAAAAAGACGGGTGGTGTAAACATGATGATTCCTATATGCGTTCTCAGAAACCGGCTAATTTCTCAGGAAAGATCGAGGATGTTTTGGTGGATGCAGCCAGACAGATGTGCAGACAGCCTTTATAAGGAGAAAGATAAATGTCGTTTTTAAATTTCTTTGACAGCAATTGTATGATCGGGAGGGTCCAGTGCCCGCAGCCGGGATCATTCCACACAGCAGATCATCTTATATCCGAAATGGAATTTGTTGGTATCGGTGAAGCTTTGGTATTTCACTCTTTAGCCAGAGAGTATCATCCTATTGCAGGTAACCAGATGCTGATGGAAGAAATCGCTCCTCACAGAGGTTTATATCCTATGTGGGTGCTTCTGCCCGAGGCCACTTCAGAGATGCCGGAGCCTGACGCAATAATCAGCGAAATGAAACAAAAAGATGTTCGGGCAGCTGCAATGTTTCCCAAAGATCATCGCTTTTTCTTTGACCAGCGTACCTGCGGCTCTATTCTTAATGCACTGGAAGGAGATAAAATCCCTCTGTTCCTGAACCTGGACCAGGTAGATATAACTGGTTTAGGAGAAATCTGTGAAAAACATCCTGGTCTGCCTATAATAATTACAGAAGCAGATTGGCGGTTCAACCGCAAGCTCTATCCTATATTGAGAGATTTTCCCAACCTGTATTTAGAGACCGGACGGTTTCAGGCTTATCAGGGGATAGAAGAGTTTAGTGAAAAGTTCGGACCGAATCGACTTATTTTCGGGACCCATCTGCCCTATGCGTCTCCGGGAGCAGCTATTACCATGGTTACACATGCAGATATAGATGAAAAGTATAAGGAGATGATAGCCGCAGGTAATCTGCGCCGGCTTCTTGGTCTTAAAACTGCGCCTGTGATACGCAGAGGCAAACCATGTGATAAAATTATGGAGACCCTCCGTAAAGCAGATCCTATTACTAATCCGCTTGTTATAGACTCCCACTGCCACATGGGTCAGGGAAGCAGTTTTTACATTTCCTCCCACAGTCCGAAGACGATGCTGAATCTTGCAGATAAACTCGGTATCGATATTCTTTGTGTCAGTCACATGGCAAGCATCGGCCCCGATTATAAGTTCGGAAACAATAAAATAGCAGAAGGTGTTAAAGAATTCCCGGACAGGTTTATCGGTTATGCTGTTGTCAATCCCAGGTACCCTGATGATGTGGAACCCGAGCTGGAGCGGTGTTTTAATGAGTTAGGGATGAAAGGTATCAAAATCCATGCTACCGCACATGGTAACTATCCACTCGATGAGTCCGGATACGAGCCTGTATGGCAGTATGCTGAAAAGCTCGATGTTCCCGTGCTTATAGATGTTCCCGAAGGAGGATACGAGAAGCTGGATCGCGTCTGCCGAAAGTATCCTATGGCTAAGATTATGCTGGCTCATTCCGGCGGAAGCTATAAGCTTGCGGACAAATCCTTGGAATTAGCAAAAAAACATAAGAATGTATATCTGGAGATAACATATACACCCAGACCTTATGGTATGATTGAATACCTGGTGGAGATGATCGGAGCAGAAAGAGTTCTATATGGTTCGGACTGGGCATTCAGAGATCCCCGTTCTCAATTGGGTTGGGCAGGCTATGCCCGCATACCTGTATCGGATAAGGAAAAAATACTCGGAGGCAATATGGCTCGAATTCTCCATTACAAGACATCGGAGGATAAATGAAAATCTCGATTATTTATCATTCCAAATCGGGTAACACAGAAAAGATGGCAAAACTTGTAAAAGAGGGATGCACCGGCATTCCTGATATCGAAGCAAGATGTATGTCGATTGACTGCCTGGATGAAAATTACGTGAACGAATCAAAGGCAATTATCTTCGGTGCACCGACATATGAAGGTTCTTGCAGCTGGCAAATAAAAAAATACTTCGATTCCGGGCCTAAGGGTCTTGCCGGTAAGCTTGGAGGAGTGTTCGCTTCTCAAAACTGGCCCGGTGGCGGAGGAGCAAGCTTTGCTGAAATGACTATGATCGCTTCGATGCTTGTTCTCGGCATGTTGATATATTCGGGAGGAATTACCGTGGGTACGCCTTACCTGCACTTCGGAGCGGTATCATCCAGGGCACCTGAAGAGAAACTGTATAGAAACAGGTGTTTTAAACTTGGTGAGAATATCGCAAAAAAAGCCCTGGAATTATTCGGATTCCAATAAAAGGAGTAAATAAATGAGCAAACTTGCTATTAACGGTGGGAAACCTGTAAGAAAAAAGCCGTTTTTTCCCTGGCCATATCATTCACAGGAAGAGGTGAATGCAGTAAAACGGGTCGCAAAGAGCGGTAAATGGCAATCAAGGTGGCACGGCGCAGATGACGTGTCGGAATTCGAAAGAACCTTCGCCCAATACCAGCAGGCAGATTATGGAATCTGTGTAAATAACGGTACCGTGACAATGATGATTGCACTTCAGTGCTTTGGAATCGGTCCGGGGGATGAAGTATTGATACCTGTTTCCACATTTATCGCTGTTCCCCTTGCCGTACTGCAGCTAAATGCTGTGCCGGTATTCATAGATATAGACCCGGAAAAAGGAAATATCGATCCTGCAAAGTTGGAAGATTCGATCACCTCCAGAACTAAGGCGGTCATTGTTGTACACAACTACGGAATTCCGGTTGATATGGATGCCGTTTTAGAGATTGCCCGAAAGAACAAGCTCTATGTTTTAGAGGACGCTGCACATGCGCATGGTTCGGAATGGAAAGGAAAACGGGTCGGAGCGATTGGTGATATGGGTTCGTTCAGTTTTCAATCAGGCAAGGTCATGACATCGGGGGACGGCGGAATTCTTCTCACTAATAACGAAAAGCTCTATAAACTGGCAAAAGGCATAAGCTCTTTCGGCTACGGATATCCGGAACCTATTCTTGCCTGTAATTACCGGATTTCGGAGTTTCAGGCAGCCGTTTTAAGAGTTCAATTTAAAAGACTCGACCGCCAGATAGACACGAG
>QILZ01000143.1 GCA_003233545.1 Spirochaetales bacterium | reverse complement strand
GATATAGACAAGCTGCGTTCCGTAAAGACTTTAATAGAAACAACATCGAATATAGATGATATTAAAAAAATACTGTAATTTATAGAGTAAGAATCCGCCGGATTCATCAATTTGTCCCTGGTGACTTGGCTATAGCCACAATTTCCAGGGGTGCAGGCTATGGATTTAACTTAAAAACTCCAAAAGGTGACTTTGCCGCAGGTTTGCCGGAAGGGCATTATCAATAAAAAACGATAGATTATAAATACCGATTCATAAATGTAGTTTAAGAAAGATCATATTTTAATCTGCCAGCTCGATTATTGTTTTTTCTTTATTTGCAACCGGCAAAAAGAAAACAGCAAATATAATGAGAAAAGAAATCACAATTAGTATATCTTCTAAAAATTATTATTCCAAAGAAGGATCTGTTAAAATAGGCCGGCTGTTGGGGCGGAGTGCACTGATACTTAAAACTTTAAGTTTAATATAGATGATAGCCTCCTGCGGAAAAGGTATACGTGCGATCAAGATATAAAGGCTGTTATTTCGTACTTTCATGATACTTTCTGCAATGTGCTGAATATCCTGTATAAAAAGATTTTTGTCTATAGGATGGGCGTTTTTTTTGGTAAGAATATTTTAAAATCATCTATCTCTTTTTGAATACTTTTGCTTATTAAATAACCTTTTTCCGAATCTTCAATAATAAAATCAACCTTCGTTTTACTTTTGGTTCGCCGATACCATTTTTTATAAACTCGGAAAGACAGAGGCCTCGAGTAGAAAAGGGGTATCCTCTCTTAAATGGGGAGGATTAAAATTTCTAATAAAATTATTCCTGACGCCATTGTCCGGAAAATAGATTTTAGGAACCTTTCTAACTTCCTTTAATTTGTCCGTATAAAAAGGCCTTAATATAATTATTAAAAAGGTTTCTTTTAATATTTCCAGGTAGTTTTTAACAGTTTTCTCATTAATAGAAGCCGTACTTGCAGCATCGCTGTATCTTATTTCCTGACCATTTAAAACTGCAATATAATCTATCAACACTTTTAGACTTTTGATTTAATCGATTTTTAAATAGTCGATTAAATCTTTAAATTCCGGTGATTATCATATAGATTTTTAAGAATTATAGAAATATCACCATACCTCTGGAACTCATCTAAAAGTAGATAAAAACCTCACCGGGGAAGCCTTATTAAATAAAGCTTCTTGTGTTTTTCGACTCCTTTATCCGGCTTAGTTCTCTGTTAAGCTCATCAACAATCTCCGGATGGACTTTCCAGAGGTTAAGATTTTCCCGGGAGTCGTTAACTATGTTATAAAGCTGCGCCCTGGATTCACCGGGACGCGGCACATACCTTGAAGGTTCGCTAAAACCGCCCGATCCGACGTCTTCGATGTATTTCCATTCCCCTTTACGCAGAGAGAACATTCCATCCCCCGAGTGATGCACAATTGAATTCCGAACATGCCCGTCCTGTGTACGTCCCAGAAACAGCGGTAGAATACTAACACTGTCTTCCGCCGTATCATCGGGAAGTTTCCTGTCGACTATTTCTGCGCAGGTAGCCAGGATATCGGAAAGACAAACAATCTTATCACACTCAGAGCCCGGTTTTATCCGGTCAGGCCACATGGCGACAAAGGGTTCCCTGTGTCCTCCATCCCAGATATCTGCTTTTCCGCCTCTTAGATCTCCGTTGGGTTTGTGGCCGTAATCTTTACCCTCGTAATCGGTCAGTGTCGCACCATTATCGCTGGTCACCATGATAATAGTATTCTCCCGGATATTAAGGCGTTTTAGAGTTTCCAGTATTTCACCCACCATCCAGTCGACAAGCAACACGCTGTCGCCTCGGAGACCTGCATGGCTCTTGTTCCTTACAAAGGATGGAGGAACACATGGTCTGTGAGGTGCCGAAGGTGTAAGATACAGGAAAAACGGCTGCTCCGGTCTTTCCTTTACATGCTCGGTGATAAATGCCACAGCTTTCTGCGCAAATGTTACATCCACCTGATCATCCCGCCAATCTTTAACCATAAGACCCTTGCGCTGCTGCGGATTGTACGGATATTTCTCCCTGTCAGGAATACCATGAGTCCTGTCATTTTCGATAAAGCAGTATGGCGGCATATCCAGGGAACCTGAGATATTAAAGCTATAGTCGAAGCCCAGCTCTGTGGGACCCCCTTTTAACGGCTGACTGTAATCCACATTAAAACCATCCAGGTTCCAGCCAATTCCACCGGAAGTTAAAAGCCTGTCACCTTTTCCGGTAATCCAGTCGAACCCGAGGTGCCATTTACCGATGGCTGCTGTGTGATAGCCGTGTTCCCTCAGCATCGATGCGATAGTTAATCTTTCCGTTTCTATCAGCGGAGGGCCGAAGCCTCCCAGCACACCCTTTTTAAGCTGAGACCGCCAGCAGTACCGTCCGGTTATAACACTGTAACGGCTTGGGGTGCAGACCGCCGCTGAGGAATGAGTATCGGTAAACCGCATTCCGTTAAGAGCAATCTTATCGATATTCGGTGTCCGGATTTTTACCGCACCATAGCAGCTTAAGTCTCCGTATCCCATATCATCAGCCATGATATAGATAACATGCGGGTTTCCCGTGTTTTTTGCCATAGCTTAGTCCTTTTTCGCTGTTATTATAATTACTATTTTTGTACCATCAATTTCAAGCAATATTAATTTCAATGCAGTCAGGCACGAATCGACATCCTTCTAAAATAGTTAATACAAAAAAATAATTGCCGCTTGACAATTTCTAAAGCCCAACGTAACATTTACGATATTGTAACGGAAATGTCAAGGGGAACAGCATGAAAATTAAAGTTGCCATTATCGGCGCCGGAAGTATCGGGTTTACCTGCACGCTTCTGCAGGACATACTCACGGTTCCTGAACTGGAAGATACTACTTTTGGTTTTACCGATATTAATGAGAAGAATCTCGATATGATTACCCGACTGGCCAAACGATATATAAGGGCGAATAAAAAACCGGCCGGGATTGTTGCCTGCACGGACCGGCGGAAGGCCATGGAAGGTGCAGACTATGTAATTAATGTTTGCCGGGTCGGAGGGCTCGATGCATTTAAGCTTGATATCGATATTCCTTTGAAATATGGAGTTAACCAGTGTGTCGGTGATACGATCTGCGCCGGCGGGATAATGTATGGTCAGAGGAGTATTCCCCAGGTACTTGCTTTCTGCAGGGATATTCATGACGTGGCCGGGGAGAAAGCACTATTCCTTAATTATGCCAATCCCAATGCCATGAACACCTGGGCCGCCAATAAATACGGCGGCGTACGGACAATCGGCCTCTGTCACGGAGTCCAGAATGGTCACCGGCAGATCGCCGAAGTGATCGAGCTGCTGGTAAACGGAGACAGAAAACCTGAACATCCGGAATATGTAAAAGTCACCACGAAAGATGTTTATATTATCTGTGCGGGAATCAACCATCAGACCTGGTACATCAAGGTACTTTATAACGGCATGGATTGGACAGGGCGCTTGCCGGAGGGTTTTGAGAAGCACCCTGAGTACAGTAAAACGGAAAAGGTACGCATCGATATTCTTCGCCGGTTCGGGTACTATTCAACCGAGAGCAATGGCCATCTCTCCGAGTACCTGCCCTGGTACCGTAAGAGGCCGGAAGAAATCGCTAAGTGGATCGATTTATCCTCCTGGATCCATGGAGAGACAGGCGGGTACTTACGGTTTTGTTCGGAACGGCGTAATTGGTTCGAAATCGATTTCCCGAAATTGATGAAGGATGACCCCCCCGAGTTTATACCGGAGAACCGCTCACAGGAGCATGGGAGTTACATTATCGAAGCCATCGAAACAGGAAGGGTATACAGAGGACATTTTAATGTAATGAACGATGGAATAATAAGCAATCTGCCTGGAGGGTGTGTGGTGGAAGTCCCGGGTTATGTTGATAGAAACGGTATTAATATTCCTGCAATAGGAGACCTCCCCTCCGGTTGTGCGGCAATTTGCAGCTCTTCGGTCAGCGTACAGCGTCTCGCAGTGGAAGCGGCGGTTCAGGGAGATGTAACACTTCTTAAACAGGCTATGATGATGGATCCGCTTACCGGGGCAGTATGCACCACACCGGAGATCTCTAAGATGACAGATGAAATGCTTACCGCTCAAAAGCAGTGGCTTCCTCAATATCGTAATGGAAAAGGTGCTGCAGAAAATCGCCTTAAAAACAAATAACGTCTCTTATGTTTCTCCAATATAAGAGACGTTCAAGGTCTTAACATCCTCCACCTACGGTTAAACCTGCCAGGATTCAAAACGGTTGAATAATCACAAGAATAGAATACGGGTTGCGGGTCAAGTGAATTGACTATAGCACTCGTTTTTCTTTTAAGTGGTTTAAAAATTCCCTGATTAAAAAGCGTGGTTGTATTCGTATAACTTAAATCTTTAGCAGGAGAAAGATAATTTATGAAAACTTTTGAAAAAGGATTTGTATAATTCAGCAATATTTACTAATTTTACGGTTAGTA
>QILZ01000267.1 GCA_003233545.1 Spirochaetales bacterium | reverse complement strand
GCCGTGTTAAGCCTTTCCTCTGTAATTGCCCGCCTTTTAAGGCCGGCATAAATAACATTTCCTACCGAATCCATATCCTCCATATTTTTAAGATAGATATTAAATACCTGGAATTCTCCTTCCTTCATACCGAGAAGATTGTTAAGGTAATTTAAGCCGGTATAGGCTGTTGATATTCCCATACTTTCCTGACCACGCACCGTAGCGATAAGTATAAAATCACCTACATTTTTCTGTCCGGTGATTGTAGATAACCGTACAAGAAGCGATTCGCCAACTTCTATTCCGAGTCTCTCCGCAGTGGAAACCGGTAAAATTAATGCCTGCGGATTACTTAAGTTTTTAAGCGACCCTTTAACAATAGGAAGAGATTTCGCAAAGCCCTTTTCCTTCTGCCAGTCTATACCGTCTATCCGCTGCCGCGCGGTCCTGGAACCGAAAATTACTTCCGCAAGAGCCCTTGAATGTTTGTGTGCGGACTTAATTTTATCCAGTACGGGCTTAATGGATTCATCTATAATTTTCTCATTTCGAATGACACTGACAACACGTCCCGTATCGGTAATTTCCGAACCGCTTATGAATATCTGCCCGCCGAAAATTGCCGAAAAGTTATCCTTTATATTATCTGCAAGCCCGCCGGTAAAACCGTTTAGCACAGTTATAATCAGAATACCGAAGGCAATTGCACCGCCTAACAGGAAACTTCGTTTTTTCTGTCTGCTTATATTTCTAAATGCTATTTTTATGGTACTTCTCATTTTATCTCCCTATGCTTATCCTTCCTATGTTCTCTGCATGGCCTTAACGGGCTGTATCTTTAAAGCAACGGACACAGGATAAAGACTTGCAATAACCCCGATAACGGCAGTAACAACGAGGGCAAGAACAAGAGACTGTACGGACATAACAGGATGCAGAACCTTGCCGCCGAACAATATCTGCAGAAAAATATTGGATGCGGGTATCCCCTTAAGATACAGTACACCGAGAACCAACCCGCCCAGTACAATACCGATAATACCGAAAATAACGGACACCATAAGTGTTTCCACAATTATCATTCTGCGAACAAAACTCTTCTGAGCCCCGATTGCACGCATAGTCCCGATTTCCGGTATTCTCTCCGTAACGGAAATAACAATAGTGTTCATCATGATAATTACGGCGACTATGGCTATGATCAGAACAATCACATTAAAAATATTTTTAATATTATAGGTCATCTGTGCCAGTATTCCCGCCCCGTCGAGCCAGCTTATTGCCCGTGCTTTTATATTATTCTGCTTAAAGAAGGTATTGATTTCACGTATCACCCTGTTTGTCTTTGCCGGATTTTTAAGCTTAACGAGCAGAAAATGCCATGCACCGGAATCGGTTTTAGAAAGGGCATTTCTTGCACCGGTATTTCCCAGTATATTAAGCAATGCCTTTTCCGAATACTTTTTTGTTGTTGTTACGGTGTTCTGAACCAGCCCGTTATTTCCACCGAAAATATTACCGGAAACCGCATTACCCGCAGATGCACTGCTCCCGAACAGGCTGTTATCATCCACTGTATTTAACATACTTTTTTCACTTTTCGTAAGTTTAATCTCTCTTGCCGAAGTCACAGTCATCCCGTTTAATACCCTTAGGTTCTGTATATCGATTAATGAAATCCTGTCCAGGGAAGGATTGGAATACTTAAACCGGAATATCCCTCTAACCGGTACTTCACGAATTTTTAGCCCGCTTAAATCATTCATGCTCGTTAATAAAAGTTTATCACCCGGTTTAATGCTTCTGCCCAGGTCATTCTCCAGCGATTCTTTTACCGTCTGCGAGAGGAGTATTCCTTCTTTCCCTTCGGGAATAAATTTACCTTCGGTAATTTCCAGGTTGCCCGGAAACATCTTCCTGTACATTCCGGGATCTATCCCGAAGAGCTGTGTAAATGCGGTAGCACTGTCGGAATCATTTCCCTCCGTGCGGACAATACTAATCCCGAAAGCCTGGGGGCTGACCATCTTAACCTCCGGGAGCGAGGCCACATAATCCTTTACCTTAAAGTAATCAGGTATCCTCGGAACAGGTTCGTTCATTTTACTCATACTCTGCGGGCCGAATAAGGTTAACCCACCCTTTACCGAGCCGCTTATCATTATATTACCCGTATAATTATCCCAGTACGTTTTCCGAACACCCTTAGCCGCCGTATCCATCATGGAATTGCCGATAAGCAGGATCATAACACCCATCGCAACAATAATACCGATAATCAGTGTTTTGCTTTTATGTTCTCTTAAATTTCTGAATGCGATTTTAAACAGCACCATGATCTACCTCCCTGCGCTCTCCGCGGCTTTATCCTTTTTTTTGTAGTTCTCAGTAATAAGCCCGTCATGCAGTTTGATAATATGGTCTGCAATTTCTACTATCGTCGGATCGTGAGTGGAAAAAACGAAAGTTGTTCCGAGTTCCGTATTCATTTTTTTCATTAACTCAATAATCGCCTCTCCGGTTTCAGAATCGAGATTTGCAGTGGGTTCATCCGCCAGTACTATCTGAGGTTTTGTTACAAGTGCCCTCGCAATAGCCACACGCTGACGCTGGCCACCCGAAAGCTCGTTCGGCCGGTGCTTTTTCCATTCAAAGAGCCCCACCTCTTCCATAAGGTATTCTATCCATTCCTCTTTTTCCTTACTGCCCGTCCTGTCCCTGCCGAGCAGAAGCGGAAACTCTATATTTTCATATACATTCAAAACCGGTATAAGATTAAAGGACTGAAAAATAAAACCTAAGACATCATGGCGGAGATTGGTTATCTGCCTGTCGTTAAGCGTGCTTGTAATTTTATCAAGTATCTTAACAGTTCCCTCCGTAGGTATATCTATACAGCCGATCATATTAAGGATCGTAGTTTTACCGGATCCGGAAGGGCCTGCTATGGAAATAAAATCTCCCTTGTCTATGCTGAAGGATACACCCTTTACAGCCGTAACTTCGGTTTTTCCAAGCGGGTAAACCTTTTTTACATTCTCCAGTTCGATTATTGCCATTTATACCTCCTGCTTAACCCCGGGAAAAAAGCTATACACATTTTAAATACATACTGATTTAAATGTACATTTTTAAAAATATAATTACACTTTTTAAGGTAAAAAAAGTTAGTTAAAAAGACTATAGATATTTCATTAAACGCAGATAACTTTTTGTTATTTATGAAAATCAGATTAATCTCTTATCCTTTAACTTTCGATACCCGTCCCATGTAAGATCGATAAGTTCGTTTTTATAGTTAAAAGCCACGTTTTCCTCCGGTATTCTTCCCCACAGATGATCTAAAATCGATACCATGTCATTAAAGGAAAGATCACCAGGGGATTCGGGAAGCTTTAAGTCATTATGCGGACCAAAATCGTTTCTCCGTATCATCGATATAATTCCCGATGCCGCCCCTAACGCCATATTATAAGGAGTAATCCCATACAACAGGGATAGTATCATGGTACCGTAAATTCTATCCTCTATTCCGAGCTTTCTCGGCCTGTCCCGCCCGACACGCTCTACCTGGTCATTTAAGAACCTGTTTACCATACGCTCCAGAAGATCTTCCGCATATTCGGTGTAACCATTCTTCGTAAAGAGAGGATCACCGGTACTTCCGTACTTTTTAATAAGTGCTTCTCCGGATTCTTTAATAAAGGCATCATGTGCAGTCCTCATTATCCAGGCATCATTCCCGGCTTCCGCAATATTTACATAACCCTTTAAGTCGGCAAGGTATGCTATAAGGGCATGTATTGCATTATGCCCGTAGAGTTTGGCTTCTTCGAACGGCAGAAGGTTATCCTTCTCATAAAAAACCGAAATACCCCGCGTAAAACCCGGTAGATTAATGCGGGAAATCAATATATGGTTAAACTCTTCCACTAAAACTGCTCGTTCGATGCCCGGTACAATCCTTTCAAGGTCTAACTCATCGATTACAGCCGGGTCACGTATTACTCCGCTCATTTTACCGATAACGGTATTAAGGCACTGTACCCCGGAAAGTATCTTTGTGCCGTTACTTTCCCTTTCCAGTTTCTGTCGTAAAATCTCTTTAAAAATCTCTGCCGCATGGTTGTTGTTCTCTGCAGTATAGATAACCGTCGACTTTACTCCTCTCTTAAGAAGTAAACCCTCAGCGGTTAACCCTGCAACACCGGAAGCATCACCCCTGTCATAAAAGCCGACACTCGGAAGCGCCGTACATATTTCATCCGATTCACCTACAGCCCTGGTGATAGAATCACGGCCGGATGAATTAAGCAGATTATATATCTCTATTTTACCAATCCGTTCATGCCTGATACCGTTTTTTCCGGCTACATTTATATTGTAGTAACCCCCGTTTTCCCGTACCTTCGAAACAAGTTCGTTATCCACATCCGCCACAACGAACCTTTTAAAATTCCCCGAGCGGTAAGCCTCATAGAGGAACAGACCGCTCATAATAGGTCCGAATCCGAATCCGGTAAATACTTTGTCCATTCTATATACTCCTGCTTTAAATT
>QILZ01000204.1 GCA_003233545.1 Spirochaetales bacterium | reverse complement strand
GGCGGATATACCTTTGTAATAACGGAACGTGTCCAGAAAAGCCATTCTTTTCCTGTTAAATCGTTAACCCTGTTTGCAGTGGAATAGTAGCCGCGGGAACTGCCGCTGTCATCGAAATACTCTATTTTCATACTTTACCGTTTCCGTTTCTTCTTGATAGCAATCAGATATTCCGTTATTCTCCTTTTTACGGAAATACCGGCACCGTTTCCGAATATCCTGTAGGGATATGAATAAAGGGTTATAGTCCCGTATTTTTCACATATACCGGTAAGTTCATCCACAGTGAGCAAACCTTCGGAATTATACGAAATAAATATCCGGTCTGCCTTTGTACGTGTTAAAAGCGTATTAAACGCACCTTCGACATCCCTTTTTCTGGAAAAAGGGCTTAACATTTTCCTGTGCCTATACTTTTTAGTTTTACCGAATACCGGCGGTTTATTCCATACGGCAAAGTTCTCCAGCAGATGGTAGTTGCTGAAATACTGCCTTCGATTATACGGAGGATCGTAATAAGCTGTATCCGCATTTATAGAATCCGTAATATTTAAAATATCACCGGTAATAACTTTAATGTTTTCCGTATATTTTGTTTTTAAACTTTTAAGCCGGAAAGGCGAATAAACCCTTGTATCCACAAGGTGTCTCCCCTCTTTTACGGAAGGACTTCCTATATGTTTAAGGTATGCATCGTACTGCCCGATTGTATTGGAAACCCTGTCCGCGGAAAGGATAAAACCGGCGACCAAGTAGTTATAAAGTTCGGCATTTATTTCTCCGGTTGTAAAGAGCCGTTCGATTTCATCACGTACGGCATCCATTATCATACAATTATCATTAATAAAATAGCTGCCGGAAAAATGTGATGTGATATATCCTTCGGCCGGCCGGAGATTATTAAGATAATCGATCACCGAATCGATATCTTTTTTATCTACCCTGCAATGGTAGAATGCTTTTAAAATTACCGTGTTGGCAGAAAGAATATCAACGGCAGTTACTTTTTTAAATCCCCTTAACAGTGCTTCCCCGGAAATAACGCCGGTGCCGCAGAAGCCATCCAGAAAACCAGATAAATCTCCGGTTGTTTTTACTATAGTATCCAGTATCCAGCCTTTAAGATATTTTTTCGATCCCAAGTATTTCCGGTTTTCTATACTGTAAGCAATATCCTTAGCGGTAGTACTATCCAACTTTATTTCTTAACTCTTCTATTTCCGATATCAGGTTATTAACTTTTTCCGCAAGCGAATAGAACTGGTCTTTTTTCCTTAGATGCACCGAAACATTCCTTTCCCCCTGCAGCACCCTTGCAATATCCGCTTCCATTCTGTAAGCAGGCCCTGCGATCCTGTTTGTATAATAGATGCCGAAAACAGCTATAAATATCATAATGACGACATCGTTAATTAAAAGCGGAGGAATAATAATTTCGAGCCTGTTTACTCCCGGAACATCCCTTGTTGCCGTGTATTCCACCCTCTTTTTAACCCCGTTCTCCTCGACAACTTTACTTTCCGTAATCTGTTTATGTATGGTGATAATTTCCTTAAAAAGATTATCTCCTGCGGCATAGGAAACCCAATAATAAGCTACCAGGCCGCCTGAAAATACAAGCAGGGATACAAGGACCATCAATAAAAAGAGAGCTATAAGCCTGTACTGTACCTGTTTGTTTATAACGTGTATTTTTCTTTTATACATAATATCCCCTTATGCCTGATACGTGAGTATTTCTTCTTTACCGCGCAATGCATCTACCACCGCAGAAGCTAAAGCTTCCAGTTCATTCTCTCCCGGATAAATCATAACAGGCGCAATAAATGATACCCTCCCCTTAATTTCTCCGGTAACAAATTCGGAAAACGCAAGTCCGCCGGTTAATACCACGGCATCGACATTCCCCGATACCACGGCAGCGAGCGAACTGATCTCACGGGAAATCTGGTAACAGAGAGCCTTCATTACTTCGAGACATTCAGCCCCGTCAAGACCATCCGTTTTTTCTCCTTTTTTATGCTTTTCTATCGTATCTTCTATTGCTTTCGCATTGTTTGTGCCGAGATAGGCGACAACCCCTCCCCTTCCTGTAAGCTTCTTCTGCAGGGCAGCAGGCCTGTCCGAATGAGACAATACATAACGCATCCAGTCGCCGGCCGGAACAGTACCGGCTCTCTCTATGGAGAAGGGCCCTTCCCCGTCCAATGCATTATTTACATCCACAACACGTCCTTTTTCGTGCATACCGATGGATGTTCCTCCGCCCATATGAGCTACAATAAGATTACATTCCTTATAAGTTTTTTCAAGCTCTTTTGCCGCTCTTTTTGCAGTCGCCTTCTGATTAAGCGCATGGAAAATCGATTTCCTCGGAATTTCCGGAATACCCGAATACCTCGCAAGAGGTGTAAATTCATCGACTACAACCGGGTCCACAATAAAAGCATCGACACCGGTTTCGGAAGCAATTTCGTCTGCTATCAATGCACCCAGATTCGATGCGTGGCTTCCGTACCTCGCAGTACGGAGGTCGTTCTTCATCTCATCGTTTACCCGGTACACTCCGCCTGCAAGCGGTCTTAACAGTCCGCCGCGTGCTGCAACTGCAGATAAATGCTCTAATGAGAAATCCGGTACTTCCTTAAGACTCTCCAAAACTACCTTTTTCCTGAAATCGAGTTGATCCGTTATCTCATGGTATGCTCTTAACATACTTACATCATGGATAAGAGTTTTTCTCCACACTTCATTATAATCCGAATATACGGCAAGTTTCGTGGATGTCGAACCCGGGTTTACTGCCAGAACATTTACTTTATCCGACAGCATTATTTACCTGCCTTCTCTACATTTTATAATCACAACACATATTTTATTCGAATAAAGAGTATTTGACAACTAAAAGCTTTCTAAAAAACCTTTTACTACTTTTCGAAGCATTTCTTAAATCACAATTGTCGTTGTCGTTTTAAAATTATGGTTTACCGGCCTGTATACACCGAGCCGTGCCGGATGCACACGTAAAAAGAGCTCCTCAGTACGAGGAGCTCTTTTTTATTAAACAAACTTTCGCTTTTATTGCGGCGGCGGCATCAAAGGATAGAAATCCATCGCATCTAAATACATGTCATAAGACCCTGGATCGCTGGTTAAAAGGCTTACAGGCATCTCGATTCTAAAATCCCCCGCATCACCGGTAGTACCGTTATTATTTGTGTCTATGGTAACTTCCACCCAATCCTGAGAATCAAGTGAATTAGACGCAGAAGCATTATAAAATACACTAGGAAAGTCTATAGAGATCTCTCCTCCGGTTACAAAGGAAGGCCCGCTATAATATATATACGGATCATCTACCCTTGTCCAGTTATTATCATAATAGTATCCACTGACTTCCACGTTATAAGAGATACCATCTTCGAATCCGAACTGCCAGAGACTGGACAGATAAATCTTTAAATTATAATAATTCCCATCAGCAGCTTCCGTACCGATTCTGACAATATAATACCTGTGCCAGAAGGAACCGTCATCATAATTTACATTAACATCAAGGGTATAATCTCCGGGTCCCATATTTGAATAATCCATTACTAAATCGGCATTATCCCCATAGATATCGGCAGGAGGTACATCACCCGAATAATATTCCGTACTGCTGCTTAACTCCCAGTATATACCGGATATTTTCTCATTAGGACCATCCGGTTTTATCTGGTACGTCTGATTAACATTGGTACCGATTACAAAATCCGCAGGATTAACTATGCTGAAGTTCAGATCCTTTACCTGGTTCCCTAAAAATGCATTTCCGGTTAGTGTACTCCACTGTTGATAGTTTGGAAAAGAGAACATCTCTTCCGGCCACGTATAACTCGGATTGTCTACATCGTAATTCTCCCATGTAGCTACAGCCTGGGGTTCATCGAAATCAGGAAATCCATTGCCATTCTTATCTATCCAGATCGTTACCCTGTATTCTCCGGGCTGATCTTTATCCCCTGGAATTCCCCAGAAATCGAAGAAAGCCTCCGGAATCGGGTTTCCATCAGAATCGTAATTATTAAAATCAACCGGCACCTGCTGATCCGTCGTAAAATAACCGGGGTCTCCCGGGCCTAAATTTGCACTCTCTACCCTGCCCCACACCTGTATATCCCAATCGGCTAAGGAAGGATCGATTTTGACATTAACTATTATTTCATTGTCACCTGTCGATTTATCACCATAATCCGGGTAAATAGCTTCGAGGATGGCATCGCACCCGGAAAGTACTATTAATACGGATAAAACTATTAAAATACTGAATATTATTGTTCGCTTTTTCATTCTTTCACCTCCTCTACAAGTACAGTACAAGATTTATGGACGGCACCAGCTGCTTCATAATGGTCTTTACTGCCAGCTTACTCGTTTTCTTACTTGCAAGACCTTTTAACGTATCGATCATGTTGCCGAACGTAGGGAAAACCGCTGTCCCGGAAATATTAATACCCCACCAATTCATCTTTATGCCTGCTCCGAGGCGAAGGTTAGCACCC
>QILZ01000368.1 GCA_003233545.1 Spirochaetales bacterium | reverse complement strand
AATAAAGAGGATATTATTCAGAAAATAGTGGAAGAAGGATGGGAAGAATTTTACATCAACCTTAAATCCATACAGGATTCGAACATGCCGCCTGTGAAAAAATTAAGAGCCGTAATAGACGAAATACTGCCTGAGCTTTTACAGGATGTCGATCTGATAAATATCCTCTTGACAGAGGCAATTCAGTACACAGCGATCGAAGGCAAAATCGAAAAGCTTACCGATACCATAGACTCTATCCTGCAGGCAATCCCTGAATCGAAAAGTGCTCTTACAAACATTTCGAGGGGATTTATAAAAACCTCTATCGTTGTATTTTTCTTAGGTGTCCTGCAGACAGCAAAGATTTCAAAGACAAAAGTTATGGGAATAACAAACCAGGATCTTATTGAATTTACAAAAAGTGTCATTTCACAATCCATAGGGGTCGAATTATGAAAAAACGAATCGTTGCAATTACCGGCGTAAACGGATACATTGGTTCCGTTCTGAAAGAATTCCTGTTAAAACAGGATGATATAGAAAAAGTAATCGGCCTGGATATTCAGAATAACTCCCCGAAACATGACAGGTATCACTACATAAAGACGGATGTGAGGTCAAAAGACCTGCATTCGATTTTTACGGATCATAGAGTAACGAATCTTTTCCACTTTGCCTTTATCTTAGAGAACATCTCCGATAAGGATCTTATGTACGATATTAATGTAAACGGAACAGAAAATGTTCTGCATACGGCTGTGGCCGCAGGAGTAAAAAGCATAACGGTAGCTTCCAGTATATCCGTATTCGGAGCGTGGAAATCGGCAAGTAAGCCTCACAGCGAAAATGATAATCCTCATCCTAACGAAGGCGACCTATATGGGCTGCATAAAACAATCGCAGAAGGGATATGCGAAAAATACATGGCACAATATCCTTCCGTTTCCGTCATAATCGTCCGGTTTTCCGGTGTATTCGGACCTCACTTAAAATCCAATCTTCTCCTTTCCGCATTAAAACTCCCCTTTGCCATCCTCCCCTGTAACAGCATGGGAGCTTTCCAGATTATTCACGAGAGAGAGGTAGCACAAATATGTTATCTCGCCATGAAAAACGGAATATCCGGCATCTACCATGCCGCAGGAAGGGATACTATTACCATGAAAGAATTATATGAGCTGCTCGGTAAAAAATACATAAGATTGCCGTTCCGTATGTTAAAGCTGTTTGCAAAATCTGCATCGAGAATTAAAATTGCAGTCACAAACACATTTCAGATAGAACTTTTAAGGTATCCCGTGCTCATAGACGGGAATACGACTTTTAAAAAGCTCGGATACTCGCCGTGTAAATCCGCCGTTGACATAATCAGGGAATTCGCAAAGGCACACGGAATCAGTTTAAAAACAAAAAAATAAAATTTATTGACAATCCTCAGATTTTCCTATAACGTAATGTTGTAGGGTAAAGTACGATATTGAGGGTGTAATATAGGCGGTCTTATCAACAATTTTGAAATGATTTTTAAATAGTCTTTCCGGAATTGCAAATCCTTTATTTTCCTCTTGTATAGCGTATCTATATCCGGGTTAACTTAGCGCCCGTTATCGGGCATTTAATTAGGAGGAATTACTCTTATGGGTAAAAAGCTCTATGTCGGTAATATGAACTACGACACAACAGAAGATTCTCTCAGAAGTATGTTTTCCAACTACGGTGAAGTTGTCTCTGTGAATGTAGTTGCCGACAAGTACACAGGAAGATCCAGGGGTTTTGCTTTTGTAGAGATGGATACTGACGATTCTGCAAAAGCGGCAATAGAATCGGCAAACGGCCAGGAGCTCGACGGCCGGGCACTTAAAGTGGCAGAAGCACGGGAACAAAAACCACGGCACGACAGGTACGACCGTTAGAATAGATTTCACTTTACCGCTTTAAAAATTTCTTTACCATACTATCCGGCTGTGGTTGATGCCGGCTTCTTAATGGTGTATGGTATTCAGTATCGTAGATGAATGTTTTAAAGAGAATAAGTGATTCCTTTCTTGTACAGATACCTTTAACTCTTATTACCTATTCTTTTTATGCCTTTATCCTCGGGCTCAGCTTTACGCCTCCGCTTTATCTCCTGGTAGTTTCGGTAAAACGGTATCTGTTAGAGGATATAAAAGCCGGAAATCTGATTCTGCCGCATTTAATTGCTGCGGCTTTTTCCGCCGGTATAGCTGTTTTTCTCTTCTTTATAACAGGTCTTCTTGTAATGGGCATATTTATCAGAGTTCTCTCTATCGGTGTAAAAGAGGGTAAATATCCTCCGGCTTCTTTTACAGTGTTCAGATGGCTTATATACTCTGGTGTTTATACGCTGGCTATTCGCATGATACTTCCTGTTATACCCGTAACCTTCTTCAGTAATCTCTTCTTTAAAATCATCGGGTGTAAAATCGGAAGAAATGTCCGGCTAAACACACCGATGTTAAATGATTCATACCTGCTCGAGATAGGCGACAATGTTATTATCGGCGCAGCTACGGATATTTCATGCCATATCTTTGAAAACGGATACCTTAAGTTGAAACCTGTAAAGATCGGTTCGGGTACATTAATAGGTGCACATTGTTATATCTCCCCCGGAGTTACAATCGGCAGCAACTGTCTTATCGGCCTTAATTCCTACATCCGCCAGGACAAGGTAATCCCTGATAATACAATAATTACATCGATAGCAGGAATAAGTATGCACAAGGCATACAGAATAGAGAAGGGGAAATATTAAGCGGCTCTTTCCTGCGACATCATATTATCATAGTAGGTTTTTGTAATCGGATAAAAGGAAAGGATAACCACCCCGGAAATAAAAAACAACGCGGGCACAGGGCCGCAGAGCAGCTTTATTCCTAAAATCGAAAGTCTGCTCTGATCGGCATTGGGGATATATCCGAAAATGCTTAATACCCAGCCGTTTAAAGCAATTGCAAATGCCTGTCCGAATTTACTGACAAAGGTCCACAGACCGTAGAAAATTCCTTCCCGCCGGACGCCGTTTTTTACAGCATCGTATTCCACAACATCGGGGATTATAGCGTACGGCATAGCATACTGGGTGGCGAATCCTATCCCTCCGAAAAACAGCAGACCGATAGCAAAGTATACACCGAACTTCTGTCCGAAAATAAAAAACAGAATAACAGATAATGTAAAAATAAGCATACCGATATTGTAGCTCAGTTTTTTTCCGATCCTCTTTGAAATTGCAACCCAGACAGGAATAAAGATAAGACTGCTTACAAGAAGACTTAAAAGTGCAAACTGAAAAAAATTCTCCGCCCTGTAAATGTATCTGAAATAGTACAACAGCGCTCCCTGAATAATGGTAATTCCTGTTATATGCAGAGTCCAGGGAAGAAGTGCCAGAATAAAGGGTTTTAATTTGAGTACTTCGGTATAAGATTTTATGATATTTTTATGGATCACAGGTTTTGCCGCATCCCTGCCTTTTACCGCAAAGAAGGTAATAAGGGCAGTTACAGCCATTATTGCTCCCATAATTCCGCCGATAACCGTCCAACCTGCACTTTTGTTTTTAAACATGCCGATCAGAGGAATAACCAAACCTGCTCCTATCAATGTCCCCACCACTGCAAAGCTCATACGAAAACCATTTAGAACGGTTTTCTCGTTAAAATCCGATGTCAGTTCGGGAGTCAATGCCCCGTAAGGAATATTTACAAGCGTATATGCCGTATTTAGCAGGCAGTAAACCAGAGCGGCCCATATAAAAAGACCTATCTGTCCCTTTATACCGGGATTTGTAAACATGACAATCATAAAGATAAAGAGAAATACAGAACCGAAAAGGATATAAGGTCTTCGCCTTCCCATCGGCGATTTTGTTCTATCGGACAGATAACCGACTGCAGGGTCGGTTACGGCATCCCATACCTTGCCGACCATCAAAGCAGTGCCGGCGAGGCCGGCAGAAAGGCCGACAGTGTCCGTTAAAAAATAAAGAAGGTAAAATCCCATCATCGTAAAGAAGAGATTTCCTCCCAGATCACAGACACCGAAACCTAATTTTATTTTTAAACCGAGTCCTTTTCTATTATCCCCCATAGCCCGCCCCCTGTTACCGAACTAAAAGCTAAAAAAGCCTTACCAGGAGTATAGCGGTTATTACAAAGGCAGACAATACATAGATTGCATATGTACTTATATTGCCGGTATATAGACGTCTAAGATAATCACCTGCAGCCATACCTGCAAAAAACACCAGCGCGACTACCAGCATATTAAGCTGCCCGGGAATATATTATGAATGAGTTTATACGCTAAAAAAAGCTCGAAATATTTAATTTTATTAAGTTATAGCCCAATTAATAACGTATTAAAATTCCTGGGCATTTTTATTTCTCTATTCGTCATACCGGCTGCCTGCCGGAATCAAACTATTTGCCTTTTTTTTAAAATTTCTCTATAATCACGATAGGCGATATGCTCAATAACAGAAATGCAGGTTTTTTAATCAGGCGGATAAGGACGATATTTTTAATTAAGCCTCTTATCCTTTACTC
>QILZ01000407.1 GCA_003233545.1 Spirochaetales bacterium | reverse complement strand
TAAGGCTTTTTTCCGCATCCTCTCTCTTTCTCTCCTGTTCTATACCGTGGAGGATAAATGCCGTATCATTTGCAACACCCTCGAAGAGATGCATTTCCTCCTCATAGCTTAAATACTCAGGAGGCATGGAAACAGTCAGGATACCATAGGTTTTACCTCCCATAGTCAGCTTTGCAGTAAGACTTGCGCTTTTCCTGTGGAACAGTTTTTTTCAGGTTCGGTAACAACCACAACACCATTACCGCGCAGAGCTTCCTTAAAGCACGGAACCTTAGTTTTCGATTTGATCTTTCCTATAAGTTCATCAAAAACATCATCGAGTCCGCTCTCTGCATAAAGCCTGACCTTCCCTGCTTCGTCAAACAGCACAATCCATGCACTGTCATACGACCGCGCAGTGGTCAAATGGCTGCAGATCACCTTTATAAGTGTCTGCTCATCCTTTTCCCGAATCAGGTAGCGGTTTATTATACTTATCGCTTTAAGTATCGTATTAAGCCGCTTAATTTTTTTAAGACCCAGTTTCTGTTCCGTAATATCGGAGAAAACACAGTATATGCACATCGAACCATCCTCTCCGGAGTGCCCTGTTCTTCCGGTAAATAAAATGGTTCGAATCGAACCGTCGGCCCTTAAAATATCAAAATGGACATTATCCACCCGGCCGGCAGCTCTGAATTTATTATAATCAACTGTAAATTTTTCTCTCGATTCGGATGTAAGAAAATCACCGAAGTACCTCCCGATAACATCATCACGCACGTAGCCGAGTACTTCGAGCCACGCACCGTTTACCTCGATAATATTTCCCTTTTCATCGAGCGCCTGGTAGGGTACCGGGGATTCCTCGTAGAACATGCGGAAGCATGCTTCATTCTCCAGCATAATCCGGCGGGAGCGGACAGAGGGAATTATGACATCGATCACTTCAACAAGTTCTTCGGAATCAGCGGCAGAAGAGTATATAACCATTTCACTTAACCGCTCTACCTCCAGCCGCCTTTTTCTGCTTATACCGGGATCGCCTATCAACAGGATAAGCGTTTTATCCGGAGATACATACTCTCTTAATCCGGTTATAAGAGTTTCGCCGTTCATATCGGTAAAAGAATCATGCGTAACTACCAAATCCGGTTGATTTTTTTTAGCCAGTCTTATACATTCCAAAGCAGAACCGGCGACAATAACGGTATATCCTTTCTCTTTACACCTCTCTTCCGCTTTAAGAATAATTCCTTTTCCGTCGTCCGTCTCTTCGGGTGCTGCAAAAAGTATCGTTATGTCCCGATTCATCATTACCCCTTAATCGATTCGACAACTACCCTCCCGATTGTTTTATCCAGTTTAAAACTGCATGCGTGCATTTCACGGGCAAGGATATATGAAATATGACAGATTTCGATATATACACCGGGATATGCACTTCGAAATACAACCACCTTTGCATCTTCATCTTTATCGAGATAGTTAACAAGAGAAGATGATGCGAGATTGAGCTTGTGTATTCCCTTCATCAGCCTGTCTCTTACAGTACCAAGCTTAACCTTAAGTTCTTCCGTAGCGGAAGCCTTGATCTTTGTATCCACCTGCTGCAGTTTAACCGCAAGTTCGATGTTTTTATCACGTATCCATTCGAGTTTCTGCTGAATACTAAAATCTATTCCGCAGTGAATCTCCGTCTTCGGTCCTACCCTTGTGCCGATCTGTGCCGCTTTTACACCGTTCTGTGCAAAGAGCTTTCCGCCGACAACAATCCCCTTTTCTCCCATTATTATTTCCCCCAACGAATGGACAATGGAATTGAGTATGCTGGTGGAAACAGTAATACTTCCGCCGGCTTCCACATAACAGTTTTCTATAAATTTCGCAGTTATCTTTCCGTTAACCTTAACCACACCCTTTTTTTTGCCGATTATCCCGTGATTTACAATCAAATCTCCCCTGCATATAACCTCCGATGCATCGAGAGTTCTCTGACAGTACACGGAACCGCCGGATTTTACCTTAAAGCCATCCTTTACCGTTCCATATATAATAACATCACCCGGAAAATCAATATTGCCCGTGTGATAATCCACATCCCCCTGTATTTCCAGTACTTCACTTACAAAAAAACCCTCTTCGGTTACAATGAACCTGCCGTTACAGGATGCCCTGGCATATCCTTTATCCAGAATAACATTCTTTCCCGGTTTTACTATTTTTATCTTTTCGGTTTTAAACGGAACAGACTTTCCCGTAACCGTTTCTCCGAGGGTTCCTGGTACCTTGGGAACAATCCGCGCAAGCACATCACCCTTTTCCACAAGAACAAAGGGGCTTATCTCCCTGTAATCGATTCTCAGCCGCTTTGTATCCGCTTTCCCGGGATCTTCCAAAAGATTCTTCTCTATTTCCAGATGTGCAGGTATTTCATTCTTCGGCTGTTTTCCCCTTGCAATAATCACATCATTTACAGGTACCCGCTCGGTGTTGCATTTAAAAATCGCTTCGCTGATGCTGTCCCAAAGAATCCCCGTTACAATACCTTTTGTCCGAACGATAAGTTCCACGGCTTCAAGTTCTATAGGCCTCCCCTCTTCGAAACCGGTAAATCCCTCACCTTCCGACGGAGGAAAAAAATCTCCCGTTGCGGTCATCTCATCCTGAGAAACAGATATCTCTACATAGCCGTCTGCTTTTAAATTCGAATTAATATCTATGGAATTGATTTCTTCTTCTTGTACATCTTTTTTTATTTCCTGTTCCACAGGTTCGGGTAAGAAACCATTTTCTTCATCTATCTGCTCAAGGCCTCTCAGCAAATTCTCGGAGTTTCTAATAAGGTCTTCTAAGATATAATCCTTACTAACAGACAATTGTCTCTAATCCTTTAAAAAGTCTATAATCTTTGCAATTTCAAACGGTTTTTTAAGAAGAGTCTTTACACCCGCATCCATGGCCTGTTTTGCAAGAGGGTCTGTCGGATATGCTGTTATGACAAGCACCTTTGCATCCGGTTTTGCTTTTAAAATGCCTTGCGCAACCTGTGCTCCGTTTCTTTTCGGCATTCTTAAATCGACCAGTATTAAATCGTAGTCTTCCTTTATTGCCTGCTCTTCGCCTGCAACAGGGTCTGTATAACCATCCACCTGATATCCAAGATCTTTAAAAATCACCTTTGCAACATCGACAATCATCGATTCATCATCAATAATGAGCAGCTTCTTCATCCCAAGCACCCCTTGCCTGTTATACTTTTAAATCCCACATAGATCGGTCATTTATAATTATATATCCAATTCGGACACATTTCAAATCTATTTTTATCAGATACGATATTTCACGGAACAATACATAAATTCATTATTGATTTTTTATTAATAACCCGTTTTTAAATCTACTATGTTATACGGCTTTTTACCCTTTATATAACGTACGGCATTCCTTACCGCTTCCTTCGTATTTGATATATGAGATTCCACCGAAAAGCCTCCTATATGGGGCGAAAGAACAACATTATTCAGTTCATGAAAGGGAAACCCGGAGGGAAAAACATGTTCCGTAAGGTCACCGTATCTATGAGGATAATTATACCATGTATCCAATCCCGCTCCTGCAAGGATCCCTTCCGTTAAAGACCTGTATAAAGCCTCTTCATCGACACATACACCGCGCGAGACATTGACAAGTATTTTACCCTTCATCTTTGATAGTATCTCCCGGTTAATAAGTCCCCTTGTTTCCGGGGTCAACGGAACCGCAACGATTGTGTAGTCCGCTTCCGTACATACGTATGCCGTTCTTTCCGGTTTATAAATTATATCGATAGATGAAAGGTTTTCCGGCAGATGAGAGGGATCCCGTTTTGTTCCGATAACTTTCATTCCGAAGGCTTTCCCTACTCTCCCGATTTCGCTTCCTATGCTTCCGAGCCCGATAACACCCATGGTTTTACCGTACAGTTCCACATTCATCTGTTCTTCTATATATCCGCGCATCCATATACCGGTACGTAACGCCTTATCCCGTGTAAGTACCTTTTTTGCAGCGGCAAGAAGCAGCGCCCATGCAAGTTCCGAAACAGCATGGTTATTCGCATGGGTATTGCACACCGTAATAATCCCATGCCGTCTTAAAAAATCAAAATCAAGAGAATCCACGCCGCTATAGTAGAACTGAATCAGCTTAAGCTTTTTCGCCGATTCTATCTGTTCTGTCGAGATATGACCGCCTAAGAATATATCGGTATCGGTTATCTCTTTATCTATCTCGTTCTTCCCTGCGGCAAAAACAACCCTTGTTCTATTAACGGAAAGAAGCGGCGGAATAGCCTCTTCCCATATCCTGCTTCGTTCGGCTTTTATAAGCACCTTAATATCACCTTCCATAACGGCATTCACTATACAGGATAATGAGAGATTATGCACTATGAGTTTTAACCGAAGTCCGGATTTAAGGTTAAAAAATAATCAATAGTCATCATAACACCGATGCGAATGCCACAGGGGCGGATCTATGCAGATTCCAGGGGATTACCGGGAATTAAAGGAGAGAGCAGAGGAAGCAGAAAGGTTCACGGGATAGCCTGAATAAATTTCAGGCGATTACTAAACTCTATAAAAAACCTTTATTTTTGTATCTAAAAAACGAAAGGCGGAATTTATTCCACCCAATTGCTTGTAACAGACATTTCCAGATTGATTTCAAGGCCACCATACCGGTGTGATTTGAAGGCCATTATTTAAAATCGTACTGATTTTTAATTCTGATT
>QILZ01000095.1 GCA_003233545.1 Spirochaetales bacterium | reverse complement strand
CAAACTCGATAAAGGTTATAAGAAAAATAACGGGTGCAACAAATCCGCTCGATGCCCTGCCCGGAACGATACGGGGCGATTATGCGCTGACAACACAAAAAAACATTATCCATGCATCGGATTCACTGGAGAGTGCAGCAAGGGAAATATCACTTTTTTTTAAGAAGGAGGAAATAATTGATTACGAACTACCCAATGCAAAATGGGTTAAATAAAGAAGAAAAACTACCTTCCTGGAATCTTAACAATATATATCCTGCACTGGATTCTAAAGAATACACCGATGATATTGAAAATTTTAAAAAACAGCTTGCCGGGTTAGGGAAGATACTTGAAAATTTCCCTGATAAAGAACCTGCCGGTATGGAATCCTTCCCTGCCTGGTTTAACAATTATATAGACAAAGCAAACATAGTATTTGATCTTTTAGAAAACCTGGAAGCTTATGCCTATACCATCTACTCTGCGGATTCCTACAATAAACTCGCACTTGAAAAAATAAACGAACTGGAAAGCATCTCTCTTCCCTTAAGCAGGATTTCTGTCTCTTTCAGAAATAAGCTGAAACATACCGGTAAAATGCCGGATAATTTATTTGCCGACAATACCCGTTTAAGTGATTATTCATTTTTTCTCAAGGAACAGCTTTTTTTAAGTAAAAAACAGATGACAGAAGCAGAAGAAGACCTTGCCGGTGATCTTGCCCGTGCGGGTTCCGATGCATGGAACAGGCTCCAGGAGGTCATATCCTCTCAGCTGAAAATCCTCTGGGATTCCGGAACCGGAGAAGAAAAAACCGTAACGGAATTAAGAGCCCTTGCGCATCACCATGACAGGACAATCAGAGAGAAAGCTTACAGGCTGGAGCTTTCCGCCTGGGAGTCCATGAAAATACCGCTTTCCTTTGCATTAAACGGTGTAAAAGGTTTTTCCGTTATTCTGAATAAAAGAAGAAACTATACCGATACATTGGAACGTTCCATTATACAATCCAGAATAAGCCGTAAGACACTCGATGCACTGCTCGATTCCATGTATGATTCCCTTCCTGATTTCAGAAGATACTTAGCCGGTAAAGCGAAGCTTTTAGGATTAGAAAAACTATCCTTTTACGATATCCTCGCACCCGTAGTAAAATCCGGTAAAACATGGACATACGAAGAGGCCAGGGAATTTATTCTCGCACAATTCTCCGAATTTTCTAAGGATCTGCACGATTTTGCATATCATGCCTTTAAAAATAACTGGATAGATCCGGAGCCGAGGGACGGCAAAGTGGGCGGTGCTTACTGCATAACCGTTCCGCTTAACAAAGAATCCAGAATTCTATGCAACTTTGACGGTTCTTTTTCTTCCGTCTCCACTATTGCACATGAATTAGGCCACGGATACCATCATCATATCTTAAAAAATACACCACACATACTCAGGATGTATCCCATGACACTGGCCGAAACAGCTTCCATATTCTGTGAGAATTTAGTCCTGAACGCCGCTGCGGAAAAATTTACCGGCAGTGAGAAACTCAGCGCCATAGAAAGCCTTTTAGCCGATTCCACACAGGTTATAGTCGATATACTTTCCCGGTTTATCTTCGAATCCGAAATTCTTAAAATCAGAGAGAGAAAAGAAATTTCCGTCGATGAGCTGAACGAAATAATGATTAACGCACAGAAAGCAACCTATGGTGATGTACTTAACGAAAACGAACTGCATCCCTACATGTGGGCTGTAAAGGGACATTACTACAGGGCAGACCTTGCATTCTACAATTTCCCCTATGCCTTTGGAATGCTCTTTGGAATAGGACTCTTCTCCAGGTTCAGGAAGGAAGGCGGAACATTTGTGGATACATACGGATCACTGCTCGCAGAAACAGGAAAGAAATCCGCAGTCGAGATAACAAAAGATGCAGGTTTTGACATAGAAAAAAAAGATTTCTGGAAATCCGGTCTTGATATTATCAGGGAAAGAGTGGATGAATTCTTAAAAAGCTTAAGCTTATAGGAGGAATAATGGTAAGGCACGAATCAGAGATAACAGAGACGGTTCTGCAGGGAGATAACATAAAAGGTGTAAAAAAACGGATTCTTATCGGGCCAGAAGACGGTCTGGACGGTTTCCTTAGAGTCTTTACCGTTTCCCCGGGCGGTCATACTCCGCACCATAAGCACAACTGGTGGCACGCAAACTATATACTCGAAGGAAAAGGGAAAATTATAATCGGGGATAAGGAATATCCCATAGAAAAAGGCTCTGTCGCCTATATTAAAAACAATACGATGCACCAGTTTATAAATACGGGAAATACCGGCCTTAAGCTTATCTGTCTCGTTTCAGAAAACGGGGATTCTTATTAAATTACTTACCGGGAAGGTAAGACCGAAAGAGAACGGGCAAGTTTTTTAAGCCTCTCGAGGTCTTCATAGGTAAAGCCTCTCCATTGCATGGGCATAATCGAATTATTATGAAATAACGGCTCTTCCGCTATAGGAAAACATGATGACTTTACACTCTCCTTAAACAGCCCGGTACCCGGAACTGGAGAATACTCTGCAATAAAAATCTTTACACCGAACCGGGAAACAAACCGGATCGATTCTTCGACCTCCTTACTGAATTGATTCGGAAGGCCGGCCAGAAGATACACACCTATCCGCCCGCCGGAAAATCCTGCATTCTTAAGTATTTCAACCCCGCCCTTCAGCTGATCTATATCGAGCTTTTTATCCTGATTCCTGTGGAAATCATCACTTGCACTCTCGAACCCTATCCGAACCTCTTTAAACCCCGCTCTAAACATCAGTGATGCGGTTTCCTCATCTAAAGATGCAAGGTGTATTCCGTTAGGTACATAAAAGTTAAGCTTTAACCCGGAGTCTATTATTCTCTTAAGAAACGGTATTAACACCGTCTCCTTTCTTAAGAGAAGAGCATCATCGTAAAATGCGAAGTTAACGGTTCCGAGATTATCATGTATATCTTTTACAACAGAAAAGGCTTTTTCCGCACTGCCCTGCCTAAAATCGCCGTTTAAAGCAGAGGATGCGCAGTACCTGCACCGAAACGGACAGCCCGTATTAATCCTTACAACAGCGGCATCGCCATATACCTCTTTCAGTATCAGCGGTTCCTCTTCCGGAGGCTTATCCGGAACAGGCAGGGATAGATACTTAAGCACAGGAATAACGGCAGGATATACACTCCCGGATATAAGATGGTCTGTTTCCAGAACCTTTTCGGCATGTTCTCTGCAGAGAGACACATATACGCCGCCTGCCACTACAGGAACTTCAGGGTATACTTTCTTACATAACCGGACAACTTCACGCACTCCCGGGTACCAGTATGTCATCCCTGAGCTTAACAAAATAAGATCCGGCTTTTCCTCTTTAAGCCTGTGTTCTATCGATTCTCCCGCTATTCCGTAACGTGCATAATTTCTTTTTATATCTTTAAGTGCAGGAGGTTTCCCGGTTATATCCCTGTAGAATTTGCCTGTTCCGTCAGGGAGACGTTTGGGCCTCTTAAAGAGGCTGCCGCTTAAACGGTCATTGTAATCGAGAGCATCGATGAGTTTTACACGCCAGCCGTAATTAAAAAGCCATTTCCCGATTTTTAAGAGTCCGTAGGGCTTTAAGAACAGATCATACAGAGCAAAATCATATACCGGGGGCGCTATTAACAGTACAAAAGGTTTTACATGTGCTATATTCTTGCCTTGATAAAATCAAGGGAGGCAGAAAAAAGTCCGGAAATCCATTCCGCTCCCTGAAAGGTATGATTGGCACCATCTATAAACTTCAGGACTGCCCTTTCTCCCAGAATTTGTTTGTAATGTTCCGATACTTCCGGAGGCACGGATTTATCCTCTGTTCCGTGTATTATAAGCGCATCCCCTCCGTAGTGTGAAGTCGTATCAAAAACATTCAGCTTCCGAATATCCTCGATAAAACCCCGGCCCACTAACAGTCCGCCCATATCGAGCGGGTTACCTTTAAATTTTCCCTTTAGTACCATTTCTTCGCGCTCTTTTAGTCTGTCTCTCATTTCACCGGCCGGCGCCCAGAGTATAAGTCCCGCCGTATTGCTACCCTCTAAGCCGGCGGTATAACCTGCAACCGTTCCGCCCATGCTTAAACCAAGTAAAAAAATTCTGCTGCCGTCAATTTCATTACGCGACTTAAAGTAATTCGATATATCTCCGGCATCCTCGATTTCACCGGAAAGTGTCATTTTATCGAATGTGCCGCCGCTCTCCCCACTGCCCCAAAAATCGAACCTGATACTTGCTATCCCGTTTTCCGCAAGCAGACGTGAAAAGCGTACAAACATGAATCCGGGTTCCATTCTGTTTCCGGTAAAACCGTGATACATAATAACACCGGGAAGCATACCCTTTGTTCCCCGGTTTTCTGGCAAATGCATTACACCGCGAAGGGTACCCTTTGAATTCTTAAGTTCTACATACTGCTCCATTGTTTTTTATATCTCCTGATTTTTTAATACCGTTTAAAAACCTGTATCCATTGTACCAGTTGTTTTATCCTTAGTCATCTTAAAAACCCG
>QILZ01000085.1 GCA_003233545.1 Spirochaetales bacterium | reverse complement strand
TCTATCCCGAGCATAGTCGGTCCGTAAAGATAGGAATCCATCATAACGACCGCCCCGAGGCCGAGACCTCTCCCCGTTATCCCTATACCCATTGCCGTTCCTACTCCGAAACCGCCGGATGTTACCTGGTCATTTATAAGCCCGATCAGTCCCCTGGCAGCAGCCGGATCCGACATATCTTTCAGCAATTGATAGACCCGGGCGGGATTTGCATATATCCATGTATTTACAGAAGCTAATGTTACGGAACCACCCTTCTCCGCAAAACCGGCGGGATTGTAGAACAGTGAATTATAACCGTGTGCAGCGGCCACAAACGCCCCCCCCTGTGCCATTACTTCCGGGCTCATCGGAACAAACGGGCTTTCGACGATTCTTTCAGGTGCCGCCGGTAAACCGAAAACCGTAAAAATAAAAAATAATATTAGTAGTAACGCTGTTATTCTTCTCATTTGTAAATCTCCCTGCTATACACCCAGGAGGTCTGCAAGCCCGGGAGATGCAGCCTCGATAATATTGTTGATATTGGTAAAATCCGTATTGGAGGCGGAAAGATCCGGCATGGCTAATACTGGCGAACCGGTGCCTAAAGCTTCCGCGAGTTGTTTCCCTTCCGTAAAACCATTTACACTCATAACCTCGTATATCACGAATGCAACAACCGCATTCTGAGCGGCTTCACCCATATTGGCCCCCTCCGGCCCTTCTCCGCCGGTATCCGGCAGTAAACCGCCCAGCACATCGAACCCTGTATACGCGTTATTAAGACCGTCGAAAATTGTTCCGGGATCACCATCATCCGGCGCTACTGCCTTCCAGAAATCATCAAAACTCGTATAACTGTCTATACCGCCTGTACCCGAAGTGTCGAGAACGTTTACCAGGTTGTTAACAAGAACATCGGCTCCGGTTGTTTTAAGCTCGATATCGGAGTATAGAAGGGCCGCCCTCTGGGACTGGTCATCGGCTGCATCCGGATCTACCGAGATATCTTTTAAAAAACCCTCCAAATCGGATTTACCTGTTGGATCATCCTTAAGTGCATTAAAAAATGCGGCCGAACCGGCTTCATCTTCGAGATAGACAAGTGCTTTATCCGTCCCCATTTCCGGACGCCTTATCCATACCTGCAAACAGATTAAATTCAAACATCTGTGTGCATCCCAACAGCGACACAGTAAGAACCGCAGCTGCTAAAAACACCTTTACTCTCGACATATAAATCCTCCCGGGTCTAAATATTCTCTGCCATGCAGACTTTTTAAAATAATCTTCCTGAATATATCATCTTAAAATATATACCTCTTCAACAAAAAAACAAATTTATTTGGCTCCTGCTGTTTCTTACAGCAGCTCGCCTTTACAAACATCTCCTGTTTTTATGATTCTAACCGGGACAAGACCGCCTTTGCAAATTCTTTTATCTTTTTTATGACAATCAGTCCTGTCAGCCTCTACTTTAAGGTAATTGGAAGACAGACCGGTTATACTGTCATCCCTGACAGACTCGATTACAATCTCCGTTTCCCTGTTTTTCCATTGTTTTAAATAAGAGGAAAATAGTTCTTCGGAAAGACCAAGCAAATTCCGTACCCTGTCATCTCTTACCCTTTCGGGAATACCCGGCTTTAATGATAATGCCTCCGTACCGGGCCGCGGAGAATAAGGAAATACATGAAGTTTCGAAAAGGAATTATCCTTTAAAAGGTCAAAACTCTGCATATAATCTTCTTCGGTTTCCCCGGGAAAACCGGCAATAATATCTGCGGCTATAAATGGATCCGCCTTTATACTTTTAAGCATTTTAACGGCACTATAAATTCTGTCCCTGTTGTAACGCCGCTTCATCATGGAAAGAATCCTGTCGGAGCCGGACTGAACAGGAATATGAAAATGGGAACAGATTCTGGAATCGGATATGATACTGCAGAGCTTCTTATCTATTCTCTCCGGCTCGATAGAAGACAACCGTATTCTTATGGAAACCCGGCTTGTAAGTATTTTATCAAGGAGACATAAAAAGTCACAGCCCTCACTGTAGTAGGAAGCAATATTAACACCTGTAAGAACAACCTCTCTGTACCCGTTTTCTTCGAGCTTTAGTATATGTTTTACAATTCTGTCCGCAGAAAGGCTTATAGAATCTCCCCTGGCAAAAGGTACCCTGCAGTATGTACACCTGTAACTGCACCCGTCCTGTATTTTCAGGAATGCCCTGCTGTGAAAGTTATACCTTTTAAGTTCGTACCTGAATCGGTCTTCCCTTTTATCCTTATTATTCTGTAAAAATATCTTAAGCAGTTCCCTTTTATCCTTTACAGACAGCCCGGAAAAATCTTTATGTCCGGCTGTTTCCGATATATAAACGGGAAAATCAAGGAGCAGGTCCTTTCGATGCTGGTCGATTATAAAGACATTCTCCCCTGTTCTTTTAAGAATTTCAGGATCGAGCTGAGCATAACATCCGGCGGCAATTACAAGTGCATCCGGATTTAATTTAGAAACGCGCCGCAGCCATTTTCTGCTCTTTTGATCGCTCTTAGAAGTTACAGTACATGAATTAAGGAGAAACAGGTCGGCGCTTTCCTTAGAATCCACAATTAAAAAGCCCTGTCCTCGAAAAGAGGAAGCCAGGGCTTCTGTTTCCAGCTGGTTTAATTTACACCCCAAAGTGTAAAATGAAGCTTTCATCCGCCCTGAAGTTTCCTCTTAACCCTGGATTTTCCGGTTACCGCCTCTGTCAGCCCGGGATTGAGCTTTAAAGCTTTATCGTATGCATCTAAAGACCACTTATAATCTCCGGCCATTTCCCTTGCATATCCGAGCCGGGCCCACCACGATGCGATATTAGGGAGCAGGTACAGTGCAGTGGAGAATGCTATATCCGCATTGTTGTACTGTTTTAAGAGAATAAAACACTCACCCATAAAGTAGTAAACCTTTTCGATCCTTGCACCTGTCGGGGCTAAAGCGGCATACTTTTCGAAATACTGCAGGGCTTCTTTTGTTCTGCCTAAATAAAACAGTGCTTCGCCTGCAATTTCCACAACACGATTATCATATCTCGATATCTTAAGTCCTTTCAGTGCGGAAGAGAGAGCTTCCTTGTATTTCTTCATGGCAATAAGGCTCCAGCCCATTACCGTATACGAATCCATCCTGTTGGGCATCTCTTTAAGCTCTGCCTGAGTGACTTTTACCGCTTCGCTGTATTTTCCCGTTCTGTAAAGTTCCAGTGCATCGGGTTTTTCCTGCGCATATAAAAATGAGACTGTCACAAAGATAAGAATGGAAACAAAAATAACCCGGCGTTTCATTATGTCTTCCCGGACCTGTTTATTTTCATACTGCAGAGGCCGTTAAATTCGCATCCGCTTTCTATTACAAGATCGGGCGTGGCAATATCGCCTTCCACCTGTGCTCCGGAGAAAAGCTCGACCCTTGAACGGGCAACTATATCACCCTTGATTTTTCCCCTGGATGATACAAGGTCAGCCTCCACTTTTGCTTCCACCTCTGCATCGGTACCTATATAAAGATCACCGGAAGCTTTTATTTCTCCCTTGAATTTACCTTTTATCATAAGAGGTTTCTTAAATACGAGAACACCTGAAAAATCTATATCCTCTGCCAAAATGGTATCTATCTCATTTTCATCCATATCACGAATTCTTATTTCCGGCATAAACGTATGTTATCCTTCCGATTCTCATGTGTCAAGTCTGCACTTGATTCATCAGTTTGTAATTCTCTGCATACATTATCACTCCATGGCCGTGGATTTTTTATCATAATTCCGGCCTTTGCCGATCATCGAGCAGCCTCATTATTTTATCCAGCGACTCATGAAGTCTTTCGCGCATTTCGCCTGTATGCGGATTGTACCTTTGCAGATCGACAAATAACTGCCAGGGATCGTTGCACGTTTGATTCATTATCTCCAACAGCTTTTTGTAACCCACAGTTGCTATCTCCGATTCATGCAGATCCAAATCCGCTATTACCCTGCCGAGATAGTGTGTTATTCCCTGAGTAAAGGCCGCTTCCCTGTCATGCCTGTCAGGTTCCATTTTTATTACTCTTAAGCCTATCCTCTTAAAAAAATCAGCCCAGAATTTAAACTCTCCATCCGCCTTCCGCACCGGCCAGAGAATTATCGGAAGATCTTTAATACCATCTTTTGCCGAATCCGGTCCGAACATTGGATGTGATGCTATTATTCCGCTTTTTTCCGGGAGACTATTCCGCATTATTGTTACCGGATACACCTTTACCGAACAAGTATCGATAACAACCGTGCCCTGATCGATCTTTCCGCCGATTCTTTTTAACACGCCGGCAAAAGAAGATATGGAAACACATAGAAACAGGGTATCAGTCTTTAAAACCTCATCCTCATCCACACGCTCAACACCGGCAGGTGCGTTACGAAGCGGATTCCTTGAATACCCCTTTACTTTAAAGTGATTCGATAATATATCCGCCCAGAAAAACCCGAATCTTCCAAGCCCGTAAATACCTATTTCCATGATTGCCGAAAGTTTACAGCAATCAAATACTCTGTTCAACCCGTTTACCCTGAAGACCGGTAATACTCATTCGTTCTTAATATCCGGATAAAAATTTGACTATTCGCCGGTTTATAATCATAATTTAATTAAAAATTATATTCCGGGAGTTACAGAATGAATTTTATGGAAGAAATGCGTAAACGCGCACATTCAAAACCTGGAAAGCTTGTACTCCCGGAAGGAACGGAGCCGAGAACCATTAAGGCTGCACGGATTTTGATCGACGAAAAATTAGCCGGTTCCGTTATATTGCTGGGAAACAGAGAAGAGGTAGAGAAAACCGCTAAGGGTATTAATGCGGATCTTTCGGGAATAAATATCGAAAACCCGGTAGAATCTGAAATGCTGGAAGCTTTTTCCAGGGAGTACTATAAGCTGCGAAAAAATAAAGGCATCACGGAAGAAGAAGCGAAAACAAAAATTACCGAACCTTTAAACTGGGCTGCCATGATGGTAAGGAAAGGATCCGCCGATGCAATGGTCGGAGGTGCCGAAAATACCACAGCGAAAGTATTAAGAGCTGCCTTGACCATTATAAAAACAAGAGCGGGAACAAAGATTGCCTCATCCTGCTTTGTCATGCACCTGCCCGGTTCCGATTGGGGAGTAAAGGGAAATCTTATTTTTTCGGATTGTGCTACGGTCCCTGACCCGGATTCGGAACAGCTTGCGGAAATAGCCATAGCTGCAGCAGATTCGTGCCGTACCTTTCTGCATGCAGAACCTCAGGTTGCTCTCCTCTCCTTCTCCACAAAGGGAAGTGCAAAACATCCGCTTGTGGATAAGGTTTTAAAGGCAGTGGAAATCATACACAGGAAACAGCCGGCCCTTTCGGCAGACGGAGAACTTCAGGTAGATGCCGCTTTAATTCCCGGAATAGGCAAAACAAAAGCCCCCGGCTCCGGGGTTGCAGGAAAGGCGAACGTGCTCGTTTTTCCTGATTTAAATTCGGGCAATATCGGCTATAAGCTCGTACAGAGATTTGCCGGTGCAGAAGCATACGGACCTTTCCTTCAGGGTTTTGCAGGACCGGTCAGTGACTTATCACGGGGATGTTCGGTCAGCGACATCGTTAATACAGCCGCTGTAACCCTTATTCAGGCACAGCAAT
>QILZ01000230.1 GCA_003233545.1 Spirochaetales bacterium | reverse complement strand
GCAATGATAATGGAACCGAAATACTTACTATACGATGAACCGACAAGCGGACTCGACCCTTACAGCTCGGCAATCGTGGAAATAATGATTAAAAAACTCCAGCAGGAATTAAATATCACATCTTTAATCGTTACTCATGATATAGAATTAACACATTTTATTGCGGACAGAATAGCATTACTGGAAAGGGGAATAATCGTTTCTCTGAATTCCAGGAAAGATGCTTTTCGGGAAGATTCTGTTATATACGCACATTTTATTAAAAAAAGAGAAAGGATCCAACAGGCAAATGGCTACTAAAGCAAGCAGAATAATCAGGGTAATTATAATATCGCTCATCGCAATCGGAACAGCGGTGTTCCTTTACCTGATGATAAATAACTTTCAGTGGTATTGTACGACCGCATCGGAGCTCTTAACATAGGAACATGGGTAAGAAAATCCGGAGTAAAAGTAGGATCCGTAACAAAAATCGAAATAGACAAAAAAGACCAGCGGTCGGTGTATGTTACCGTTACAATGAGGCCCGGAGAAATAGTAAGAGAAAAAGATCAGTTTGCTATCGTTGTCCGCGGGCTTATGGGAGATCAGTATATAGAAATTTTTCCCGGCCCGTTAGACTCGCCGCCTGCTCCGGACGGTTATATTTTTAAAGGTGAACCCATGCTCGACACATCGTCGTTACTGACAACCGGCATCAGTATGCTGAATGATGTAGGTAAAAGCATAAAGATAATCGCCGAAATTCTTACCGACAACCGGGCATCTATCGAGAATACAATTATCAATATCGAAAAGACAAGCAAAAACCTCAACAGAATAACTGAGCAGTCCGGTGAGTTAACGGATACAATTCCACAGATAGTATCTGTCATCGAGACTACACTGGCACGAATCAACAGCCTGACTGCTTCTCTTCAGAAAAACATAGGAGATACAGTGGAAAGTGAAAATAAAAATCTTGCGGAAACTCTTGATAATCTTAACGCCATCACAAAGAGTGTTAAAAAAACCGTCGATTCACTTACACGCCAATCATCCCTTATCGATACAATCAGCAATCCGAAATTAAGTAAACAGATCGAGAATACCATGAATAACCTGCAGAAAGTTTCCGAAAATATTGTTAATATTACCGGTTCCCTGCAGAAGACTTTAAACGATATCCTGGGATCCGTTAACACACAGTAACAAATGAATATAGAGCACCATATTAACAAATACCCTGTAACCGATAATGACACAGGCAGACGGCTTGATAGAATTGTACGCAGGATGCTTCCGGAACAGCCGTTAACCGGTATCTATAAACTGATAAGACTTGGAATAATCAGAGTCAACGGAAAAAAAAAGGAACATTCGTACCGTGTTATCAAAGGCCAGACCATAGATATACCGGAAGAAATAAAAAAGGACCCTCCCGGTTATAAAAGCGGAAAAGTCCGAAAACCGCCGGGGAACTTAAATATTCCGCTGCTGCCTGAAAACTGGATAATTTACAGGAGTACAAACCTTATAGCATTAAACAAACCGGGGGGGTTACTTACACACGGCAGGGACTCCCTCGATGAACGGGTACAGCAGTACCTTTCACGGAACCCCGTACAGGATAATGTTTCCTCCCTGTCATTTAAACCAGGGCCGTTACACAGACTCGACAGAAACACGACAGGGATCGTGCTCTACCCTCTGACACTTAAAACGGCACAGGAACTCTCACTCTGTATACATTCACGCAGAATAATAAAAATATATATAGCCCTTTTAAGCGGAACCCTTTCCGGGCCTGTAATCTGGAAAGACACTGTAAAAAGGAACAAACTGAAACGTATATCATATATCGCAGGGGATGACAGCGGTAAAAGAGCTGTTACAAAGGTTATGCCCGTTGCAAGCAGGAACAACCTCACATTAGCACTCTGCTTTCCCGTAACAGGGAGAACGCATCAGATAAGAGTACAGGCGAAAGCTCATCACTGCCCCTTCCCCGGTGATACAAAATACGGGGGCAAAAAAAACAGGAAGGGCTATCTGCTTCATGCTGCGTATATCGGGCTCCGGGATTGCAGAATCGAAGATAATTTAAAAGAGCTGTATGCACCGCTTGCCCAATCATCATCTAAAACTTTAGAGAACATTTTCGGTAAACATATTGTCCGCCGCTGCATTACTCTGTTAAATACATTAAAAAAAGATAATTTTTTTTACACGTTTTAGTAATTATGATTATCTTTATATAAACCGGGTATTTAAGAAAATGATTTCTATAAAGAAGATATATCATCACTTTGTTTGGGTCTTTCAGGGAGTTCAGGTTTTTGCTCTTGTCGGGAAAAGCGGCAGCGGCAAGAGTTTTCGTGCTCAACTTGTTGCGGAGAAGTACGGCATAGATTTTATTATCGATGACGGCCTGCTTATCAGAGGCCAGAAAATAGCAGCCGGTACATCGGCAAAAAAAGAAAAAGGCGTACTGACAGCTATTAAAACAGCCCTCTTTACTAACTCGCAGCATGCAGATGAAGTGCGGAAAACTCTGGAAAACGAGAAATTCAAAAGGGTACTCATAATCGGCACCTCACTGGCCATGGTTAAAAAAATCGCTGCCACGCTCAATCTTCCCCAGCCTGCTCACATTATTAAGATCCAGGATATCGCAACTCTGGATGAGATAGAAAAGGCAAGAAGATCACGCGATGATGAAGGCAAACATATTATTCCCGTTCCTGCTATCGAAGTAAAAAAGAACTATCCGCATATCTTCTTCCAATCCATAAAAGTGCTTTTAAAAAAGAAATTCAGCTTTTCGAAGGTACATAAGGAATTCGAAAAAACAGTTGTCCGCCCGGATTACAGCAGAAAAGGAAAAGTAACAATTTCCGAAGAGGCCTTAACACAAATGGTGCTCCACTGTGTTAACGAATTCGATCCCGCAATAAAGGTTGCAAAGATTTCGATAAAAACCGAAAGCGGTAAATACATTTTTAATGTATTTTTAGATGTGCCGTACGGAACTCAACTCTCGGGCGATGTATACGATTTACAGCGTTACATTTTAAACAATATCGAGCGTTTTACCGGTATTATCATAGAAGCGGTAAATATAACGGTGAGTAAAATATCATACATAAAGAATTTACTAAAAAAAAGAGTACAGAACCCAACCGACGAATAAAATAAAGTATTTGACATCCCTATTAACTCTGAATAAGATATGACTCAGGAGGAAACATGAGAAAATTCCCTCTTTTTGTCGTTATCGGCCTTGTCCTCGGTTACCCGTTATTCTCCGCAAGCAGTACCTTTTTCAGGGAAGAGTCCCCGCATTACAGGGTTTATTCCGATGACAGTGCATCCTCGGCAAGAGAGATATCTCGAAAAATGGAAGCATGTCTGCAGCTTTACAATGGAATTCTGCATCTTGATTTGTCTTCCCTTAAAGTAAAACTCAAAGTACGAATATTCAAAGAGAAAAGCTCTTTCGACAGATATCTTGTCTCACTTATAAATCAGACACGTGATGATTTCGTCTATATACATTATACCGACCTCGAAAAATCTGAACTTGTCGGGTTTGAAAAGACCAATAGTGCCGAATTCGATTCTTCACTGCTCCACCAGGGTTTTATTCAATTTATCAAGGCCATGATTCCAAACTCTCCTATCTGGCTCAGAGAAGGAATTGCTGCTTATGTCGAGAATTCAAAATACAACAGCAGTACATCCTCGTTTGTATGGAGGCCTAACCTGGTCTGGCTGGATTCTTTAAAATCCATTATAAATACGAAAGACAAATTTATTCCCTTAGATAAATTACTTGTTATGAATAAACAGGAAGCACTGGAAAATATATCGTTATTTTACCCGGAAGCCTGGGGTATCGTTCAGTACCTGTCAAATACCGGTAAAAAGAAGTACAACCGTATTTTCTGGGATTCGATAAGCGCGTTAAAAGCCGGAGCAACAGTCGATGAAAACTCTGATTACGTCCTTGAAAAAGCATTTTCATGGGTGGATAAGAATAACCTGCATAACGATTTTATCAGCTATATCAAATCACTTAAAACTTTCACCGATTATATAAAAGAGGGGATCGATTTTTACAGCAAGGGTGATATTAATAGTGCGGAAGAATCTTTTAAACAAGCCGTCCGAATCGAACCTGACAACCATATACCGTATTACTACATGGGGTTAATATCCTATGCCAGGAAAAAGTACGGTGATGCGGAAGTATTTTACAAAAAAGCGCTTAAACTCGGCACGGAATCCGGCTTAATAAACTATGCTCTCGGAGTTAATGCTTTTGCTGCTAATAAATACGATGATGCTGTAGTTTATTTGAAAAAAGCAAAAGAAACAGATGAAAAAACATACGGGGCAAAGGTAGATACTTTGCTTAAACGAATAGAACTTTTAAGGTAATAAGCCTTAATATTCTGTAATTTAAGAGAAACGATTACAACATATCTTTTATGGTCAGGAGATGATTATGTCGAATTTGGAGATCAAAACAGTAAAAACAGGCAGGGACAGGATTCGGTTTATCAGGATGCCCTGGGTTATCTATGAAAATGACCCGCATTGGGTACCTCCGATAATTTTCGAGCAGAAAAGCTTTATCAACCCGAAAAAAGGTGTTTTTTTTGAACACGGCAGTGCACGGCTCTTTTTAGCCTTACGTGACGGTAAGCCGGTGGGAAGAATATCGGCTCACATAAACCATATGCACGATGATATTTATAATGACGGAAAGGGTTTTTTCGGTTTTTTCGAATGCGAAAACAACCAGGAAACAGCGGATATTCTCTTTAAAACAGCAGAAAAGTACTTAGCCGCAGAAAAAAGAAAGTCCGTGGAAGGCCCTATGAGTTTCGGCATATACGATGAAATCGGACTGCTTATAGACGGCTTCGATACCGATCCCTATGTTCTTAATGTGCATAATCCTGCATACTACCAGACACTT
>QILZ01000416.1 GCA_003233545.1 Spirochaetales bacterium | reverse complement strand
TTAAATACATCCTGATGAGCTTTTTCTATCTCATCGAAAAGAATAACGGAATAAGGCCTCCTCCGTACAGCTTCCGTTAACTGACCTCCCTCTTCGTACCCTACGTATCCGGGAGGTGCTCCGATAAGCCTCGATACGGAGAACTTTTCCATATACTCGCTCATATCTATCCGGGTAAGAGCCTTCTCATCATTAAAGAGGAAATCCGCAAGCGTCCTTGCAAGTTCGGTTTTCCCAACTCCTGTCGGGCCGGTAAAGATGAATGAACCCAGCGGTTTGTTTATGTCCGAAAGGCCGGATTTGTTTCTGCGGATAGCATCGGAAATTGCCCTTATAGCCGTATCCTGGCCTACGACTCTCCGGGACAATATTTCTTCGAGTTTAAGAAGTTTGGCCTTTTCGGATGAAAGCATTTTGGAAACCGGTATGCCGGTCCACTGGGAAACAATTCTTGCTATGTCTTCTTCGGAGACCTCTTCGCGGAGTAATCTCGATTCTCCGTGAAGATTATTGAGCGCACCGGTTTTTTCTTCGAGATTTTTCTGTATATCAGGAATTCTTCCGTGTTTAATCTCTGCAGCTTTGTTTAAATTGCCCTCACGTTCGTACCTGGTTTCTTCTATTTTCAGTTCTTCAAGTTCCTGTTTAAGCTTCCTTATCTCCGTAATGATAGCCTTTTCGTTTTTCCACTGAAGCCGCATTCTGTTTCTCTTACCCTGAAGTTCGGCAAGCTCTTTTTCGAGGTTAGAAAGCCGTTCCTTAGAAGCCGGATCGTCCTCCTTGGACAATGCCTGCTTTTCTATGTTGAGCTGGAGGATTCTTCGTTCTATTTGATCAAGTTCCGTGGGCTGGCTCTCTATCTCCATCTTGAGCCTGCTTGCAGCTTCGTCGATAAGGTCTATTGCCTTATCCGGCAGAAACCTCGAGGTGATATACCTGTTGGAGAGCATTACAGCCGCTATCAGAGCTTCATCTTTAATTCTGACACCGTGATGAACCTCGTATCGTTCCTTTATTCCCCTGAGTATTGCAATTGTATCTTCTACGGAAGGCTCTGCTGTATATACGGGCTGGAATCTCCTCTCCAGAGCCGGATCTTTTTCTATATGCTTTCTGTATTCATCGAGTGTTGTTGCTCCGATCGCCCGCAGTTCACCTCTTGCAAGGGCAGGTTTTAAAAGATTGGATGCATCCATAGAACCTTCTGCGGCGCCTGCACCGACAAGTGTGTGAAGTTCATCGATAAAGAGTATAATGCTTCCGTCGGAATCGGTTATTTCCTTTATTACAGCTTTCAGCCTGTCTTCGAATTCTCCTCTGAATTTAGCTCCCGCAACAAGTGCGCCGAGATCTAATGCAAGCACCTTTTTGTTTTTAAGCGAATCGGGAACATCCCCGGAAACAATTCTTCGGGCAAGCCCTTCCACTATTGCGGTTTTACCGACTCCGGGTTCGCCTATAAGTACGGGGTTGTTTTTTGTACGCCGTGAAAGGACCTGCATAACACGGCGGATCTCCTCGTCCCGCCCGATTACAGGGTCGAGCTTTTCCCTCTTAGCAAGATCGGTTAAGTCCCTGCAGTATCTTTTTAATGCCTGGTACCGCGTTTCCGGGTTCTGGTCTGTTACCCTTTGATTACCCCGAACCGATTTTAGAGCCTCCAGAATTCCGGTCTTTGTTATGCCGTGCCTTTTTAAAATCTGCCGGGTGGAACTTGCAACCTCGGAAAGGCTTAAAAACAGGTGCTCTATGCTGATAAAATCATCCTTAAGCCTGTCCGCCTCTTCTTCTGCCTGATGAAAGACTCTGTTTAGTTCCGGCGAAAGATATACCTGTGCACTCTCTCCGTAAATTTTAGGTTTGGAAGTCAGTGCTTTCTGAATTTCCGCCTTTATGTCCTGTATGTTTACCTGAAGTGCGTCGAGCAGAGGCGGCACAATACCGTCTTTCTGTTCCAGCATGGCAAGAAAGAGATGCTCCGTATCTATGGCCGAATGGTTGTGGTTATGAACAATCGATTCTGCCTGCTGAATCGCTTCCTGTGCCTTTATGGTCAGTTTGTCGTATCTCATGGTTTTCTCCTTGATTTATGGAAGCAGGAAGGAAAAAGTATTATTCTTATTGTTCTTTGAAAAAGATAAGCAGAGAAATCCGTATGGTCAAATGCAAATTTATTTTACATAGCTATTTCGACCTTAAAAGCATTCCGTGATAAATCAAGTCCCGTGCTGCTTAAAAAAAACAACATTTTTCTTTTTAACAGCTTCGGTAGCTGCTACTGCCCATTCGACTGCCCTGTATCCGTCCTCGAGGCCGATAAGCGGTTCCTGATTATTACGAATACACCTGATGAAATCTTTAATTTCACTTAAAAAGGTAGGTTCCCAGTACTCGTAGAACCATTCGGCGGTATCAAAATTAATACCCTCTGCATTCATGTATGTTACCCTGTTTCTTAACGGGATCATTCCTACACGGATATTACCTTTGCTGCCGTATATCTCCATCTCTACATGGTAGCCATAGGCACTGTTTCTGCTTGTTTCGAACTGGCCGATGACTCCGTTTTTAAATTCCACAAGCAGAGAGCAGTTATCTATATCACCGGCTTTTTTTAATCCTTCATATACAAAAGCACCTCCGATGCCGTATACACTTTTAGCTTCCGAGCCTACGAACCATCGTGCCAGGTCATAGTCGTGTGTGAGCATGTCCATAACAAGGCCCCCGCTTTTCGGACTGAACTTTATAATAAAATCGGCCATTGCAGCAGGATCGCGGTTTATCATATGCACCTGAATAATTTTACCCACAAAACCTTCCTCCGTTTTTTTCTTTGCTGCCCTTATGGATGAATCGAATCTGCGGTTGTAGCCTATCTGAAGTTTCATTCCCTTATTCGACCGGACCGAGTCTTTAATTTTATCGATCTCCTTAAGAGACATTCCAAGCGGTTTTTCGGTATATACGTATTTCCTGCCTGCCAGGGCGGCCTGGCAGATCATGCTGCAATGTTCCTGTGAAGAAGCTGCAATAACTATTCCATCCAGTGGATAGCTTAACAGTTCGCTGTAGTTATCCGTAATATATTCAGGATGCATTTCCTCTGCAACGGAGTCTAATTCACCCTGAACAACACTGCAGACTGCAGTTAATTCCGCTTCGGGTATGTGATAGTGAATATTCTCCGCATGTTTACGCCCCAGTCTTCCAAGTCCTGCAATTCCAAGTTTTATTTTATCCATGATAGAACCTCTGTATTTTTTGTGATTATCATAAACATAAATCTTATACAAATAACAGTCATAAAATGTTTCCTCTACGGGTTACAGGCCTTAAGTTTTAGTTTCCCTGGTAATTTCCAGTACAATACACGAAATATCATCTTCCATTTTTTTCGTTGCAGTGCGCCTTTTTGCCTCGGTCACGAGATACTCCGGTACCTTGCTGACAGGCAGTGATGATGAATCTTTAATAATTTCCGTTAAACTTTTAATTCCGAGAATCTCTCCGTGCGGGTTTACGAGTTCTGTAAGTCCGTCGGAGAAGAAGAAGAATCTGTAGCCGGTTCCTGTTTTTATAATATTTTCCCTGTAACCGGGTCTATCGGTAAAACCTATAGGGAAACCCTGGAGTTCGGGGAAATACATCTTTCCTTTCCTGTCCGTATAAATAAATCCCGGATGGCCGGCAGAGACATAAGTAAAGGCATCCCTTTCCGGATTAAAGATTCCATATAGAAATGTGAAAAATTGATCTTTTTCGCTGGTAAATTGGAAGCGTTTGTTAAGTAAATCTGCAATCTCCGCAGGCGGTGTTATTCTGTAATGCTTTAACCTGTTGTTGTAAGTTTTTAATAATCCGGAGTGTTCTGCAAGAGGTGTCAGTATACGGGAAAGTGTAACAGAGAGCATGGCAGCCTTAATCCCGTGTCCGCAGACATCGAGTATGTAGAAACCTATATTGGATTCATCTAATTTAAAAATATCAAATATATCACCGCCTACGTCTTCGGAAGGTTCGAAGGACCATGAGAATTCCATCCCTTTTATGGAAAGGTTCTGTGGAGGAAGAAGCGATCTTTGAACTTTTACGGCGGTTTCCAGATGTTTTTTCATTTTCTCATTGAGAATCCGAATTGTACTTTCCGACTGTTTTTCTTCCGTTATATTCGTAATGACCGAAAGGTAATATATCGGGTTTCCTTTTTTATCCAGGATGAGTGAAACGGTATTTTCCGCAAGGAATATTGAACCGTCCGGTTTTTTAACTTTAAACTTTCCGTTCCATTTCTGTTTACTGTCGATGTGTTTCCTTATTTCTCTGATTTCATTGGCTGATATTCGAATGTTCGGCTGGTTCCATAATTTTTCCCCTATTAAAGTGCTTTTGGAATAACCGGTAATGGTTTCGTAACATTTATTCACGTATTCTATGGTGCCGTTTAAATCGGCAATAATAAAAATATTACTGCTCTGTTCTATTGCCTGGTAAAGCCGGTTGAGCTTGCGGAGAAGCCGAGTCCTGTTAAAAATAAATCTTAAAAGAATTAAGATAAACAAGCCTGCTATAATTAATA
>QILZ01000233.1 GCA_003233545.1 Spirochaetales bacterium | reverse complement strand
CAGAGACCGGGCGGCTTCTTAAGCAGCAGATGAGCATTCTTACTCGAATGGGGATTGTGGCAGGTTGTGCACTTCCCCGCGGATACGGGAGCATGTTCATCTTTTTCGGTAAAAGCTTTTTTATCATGGCACATAAAACACAGATCAGGAAGTTTCATCATCAGAGAAAGCTCCGGAGTCTTTTTCGCATGAGGTGCACTGTGACACACGGAACAGCCGAACCCGACCGCCGGATGTACTACTTTTTCTTTTCCGATGGAACCGTGACAATCGGTGCATGATTTTTTATCAGCAAAAACAGAGACAGGTGTTAAAAAAAGCAAATAAAAAAGAACATACAGTATCAACCGGATAATCGAGGCAAAAGGATTCTTAATCATTTTTAACGCAATTATATCAGGGCCGGCACCTACAATCAATGAGAATTGCTGAATATTTTATAGATAAATTTTAATCGGTCAGGAATTATAACCTGCCCTGCTTTATATATTCTGTTATATTTTTTTAAATATTTATCGTTAATATATATGATTAATCTAATTATCAATGATAGAATGCACGGTAATCCGATGAAAACAGAGACAAATTACAAGATTAAAAAGATGACTGTACATCCTGATTTTATTCTCTTTGTCTGCCTGGTCTTTATCATATTTATCCTGGTATTGCGGCCGTCTGTGTTATCCGGTCTGCCTATCGGGAATGAATCGCTTACCTCACCTGCGGGCGGGAAGGTTCTCTGGAAACTGGCAGGAGCGGTTTCTAACAGGTATGTTTTCCGGGCTGCAAGTACTAAAGGTACGATTTTCACTGACAATGATATGTTTCAGACCCTGAATATTGATATAACAACACCCCGGAAAGACAACTTCGGAGTCCATTTCTTAACAACCTGCAGGGAGGACCTGGACGGAGGAACCGACCGCACGAATTTCTATCCTCTGGAAGATATAGGCGACACAGGTCCTCAGGCTATTATCGGTAAAATCTATGAGGCAAATATCGATTATAATTACATCTACCCCTTTCTGCCTAAACTTATATTCGGCAGACAATCCGGCACAAGGAGCGAGCCTGTCTTTTTTGACGGGGTCAGTGCATGTATCGATTTCTTCCGGTATGTAATAGCCACTCTCTACGGAGGGGCGGCTGTCCGGTTCTACGAAACCGGCTGGACATGGGGCAGTGATGTACTGGGCGGAATAGGAATCGATATACTTCCGTACAGAAGTGCAAAAATAAGCCTGGATTACCTCTTTTTAAAGAATCAGAGTAAGTTATTTCTAACTTCGACCCTGTACAACCATCTTATCGATTTCGCCTACCGGCAGCGTCTGTTCCGCTGGATGAAAATTATGACCAGAGTACGATTTATCGATTTCCTTCCGGACAGCCTCGAGGTTCGCCTGTTAAACAGTTCTCCGGACATAGCCCTGGAAACAAACCTGTCGTACTACCTGCAGTTCCGCACGGGAAATGAGCTGGGAAATAATCTATCTAAATTCTATGATGTACTGGGACCGGTTTATCCCTTCCACAGCCTGGACTTCAAGGCCCGTTCACTGATTACACCACATTTCGCCATAGAACTCGGCTTATTTATAAGAGCGCTTCTCGATAATCAGAATGAAAATACCTTTAACCATCAGTACAGCCGGCTCTATGCCTTTTTAGAGGGTATCGACCTGTTTACTCCCGGACTTTCGGCTTCTCTGTCCGCCGGGCGGTGGATAAGTCCGGCAGACGATTACAATTCTATAGGGCTTGATGTGAGCTACCGGTTTAAAGCAGGATTATTTAAACCGGACGTAAGTGCAGGAACGTATTTCAGCCTTTTTAAATACGACTACGAAATGGGAGAAAGAAAAGCCGCCCGGACATACTATTTTAAGTCTAGTGTCTTAATCGGAAAACATTTTTCCTTTACCTGCAGGTATGAATATGAGGCGAGCCTGGAAAATTACAGCACGTTAAAAACGGGGTTAAACTATGCTTTTTAGGAACTTATCCGGACAGATTAACCTTACAAAGGCGGCGGCAGTCTGCCTGGTGTTTATTATTGCTGGTTTGGCAGGAGCATATGCGGCGGGTAAGGCCGAAACAGAAGAAAAAAATAACGGCAGTCAGCCGCCGGCCGGGAAAATACCGTTCCCGAAACCGAATTCTCACAGAGGAAACTGGATAAGCTATCATGGATTTACTGTCGGATTGGATTGGAATAAAACAGGATCCGCAAAAAGTACATGCCTGACATGTCATGAACAGAGTGATTGTGTTACATGCCATAATACCAGGCCTCCGGCGGATCATTCCGGTACCTGGCGTACCTTAAGCCATGGATTTATGGCGGAAGGCAACCGGGACCGCTGCCTTTCCTGTCACCGTGAGGATTACTGTATACGGTGTCACAGCGAAACGGAACCGAGAAGTCACAGGGGAAACTGGAAAACAGATCATTGTTCCGGCTGTCATTTCGAGGGCACTCTTACCCCGCAGGCCGGATGCGCCGTCTGCCACAAAAAGGCAGATCACATTTTATGGGCACCTCATCCGATAAACGGACCGCTGGATTGTTCATTATGCCATACAGGGGGTTAGTGATGTTCAGATTACATGCCGGATGGCGGATACTGATTTTAACAGTAATAGTTGGTTCTGCATTTATCGCATGTTCTTTGGAACCCGGCCAGGATTCTCTTGTTTTACAAAAAGCTTCGCATGAAACAAACCGGGTGTTGATGGCCGACTGCTTAAACTGCCATTCGAACAAAACACCCTCTCTCGATCCTTTATTAATTAACGGGCAGGGAACAGCCGGAAAACATATTGCACATGTCAGCGACAGGAAGATTCCCTGTACAAAATGCCATTCCGGATATGTCGATCAGAAAACACACATGGACGGAATACTGGAGACCGGAAGTTCACTGGTTCATTTCGATACCGCAAACCCAGACGGCAAATGGATCGGAGATACCGCGCCCGATACCGGGAGCTGTGCATCTCTTAACTGTCACGGGGGAGAAACTCTCGCCTGGTTCGGAACGGAGACATGGACATTACCGGCCTGTAATGTCTGTCATACTTCCAAAACGGGAACCAGAAGAGAGGTCATGGGAGCTAAAGGTGATTTCGGAGCCGATACGGCGCTTGCCTCCCACCATGTTGCAGGTTCCGGAGACCCTTCGAAATCCCAGTGCCTGGTGTGCCACGATCTGTCCGGCCATACATCCGGAGTGGTTGTGCTTAAAAACGCCGATACGGGAGCGGACATACAATACAACCCTTCCGATCCATCGACCCTCGAGCCGTTCTGTCTTAGCTGCCACGATACGGACGGGGCTTTAACAGAGGGTGCAAACGCAAAGTCACCGTTTTCCGACGGCAGGACTCTCGGTGTTATTCCGAACGTAGCAGGCGATAAAATAGCAGGATACTGGAATGGTTCGGATAACGTGCACAAGGATACAGGGGGGCTTACCTGTGCAGGCACCGGGGAACAGGGGACAGGCTGTCACGGAAACAACGGAACTATTAATATGCACGGTTCAGTTACGAAGGGACTTCTCGCTAAAAACCTCACCCTCCCCATACCTGCAGACTCGCCTTACGATTACAATGATTACGAACTGTGCTTTTCTTGCCACGAGAATTATCCGTCGGTAAGCAAAGAAGTAGTCCTCGGATACAAAAAAGGCGGAAATTACGATGTCATATATAATGGACTTAAATGGGCACCGACCCCGTACTACACCACGGAAATCAAAAGTCTTTTCAGAAACCGGTTCATCCCCGATAGTGCCGATTATCCTTCTTACTGGAACGGCAAAAATCAGCCGTACAACAACAATTTCTGGGGGGACCCTTATACGCCGCTTCATAATTGGCACCTGTCACCTACAGACGGAATAATGCAGGATATATGGAACTACCGCGGCAGCGGCGAAACAGGAAGGGCTTCCTGCGTAACCTGCCATAACCCCCACGGAACTTCAGGCACGGTACGAAGCACCTACAAAGAGTTCGGCATTACCGCTTTTAACGGCAAGGGTCCCGATAAGTACAAAACTCTTGTTAATTACGATGTTCTTGGATCGTATCCGATTAACTGCTACAATGATTGTCATAGCATAGCATACGGCCCCACTTCCTACTGGGATATACCCAGCGGCGAGTAGTGCCTGTACTGCATAAAGCGGGTAGATAAATACCCTGGAATATTATCAGCAGCCGTATTATTTTCTTGTATTTTTATTTAAATATCTGCTATAATCAGCTATAAATTACCGGCCGGTTAAAGTGGGTTATTAAGGCTTTTCTTTAAGCTGCAAAGAACAATATGGGTACAGGTTTCCGGGTTTTTCTTATCGATGATAATGATACTCTTCACCGTCTTCCGGGAGCGCGATACTTACTTTCTACAAATGTAATAACATCCGGACCACACTACAGGGCATCTTTCACAAAGTTACTTTATCAACAACAGATATTTTTGTAATTAATAACCGGTAATTGTGTTTAACCTCTGCTATTTCAGTATCTCTTTGATAGCATTTATATCCGCAGCGGTTTCTATTAAATTC
>QILZ01000176.1 GCA_003233545.1 Spirochaetales bacterium | reverse complement strand
GAAGCAGCGGTCAGAGCAAGAGCAGCAGCAGGGATTCAGCCCCTTTTAGGGGCAGCCAAAAGCCACCTGCTTTGCAGGTGGCTTCTTTACTTATAAAATAGTAAGTGATACAGGATTTACTCCGAATCCTTTTCATGGATTTCCAACAGTTGCTTATTGTAAACCGCAAATAAAAAAACAAAAAGTAAAATAAATTACAAAGTGATCTCCAGAATCCTCAACTCGCATGGTTATGACTACTCAAGAATAGAAACCGATCGAGAATATTTCGGTAGGATACAGAGAAGCCTTGCTGAGCTTAAAACGCTCATGCCCCCCCAACCCCTAAACTAATAAAATAACACGCTCTATACCCGTATTTTACGACAAGAAGGCAAAATTGAAGGCTATCACGACCTCGAATAGGTACATCTCGTTGATTTCAATAAGAGACAAAAAGCATGGCTATAAAACGGCGGGATTTTAACCCAAATTCACCAAAGCAAGCGGGATTCGGTCAGTCCCCGGCGCTGAAAATAAGTGATATTCCAATGTAGTGACACACGCAGTAATTATCTCTTGACAGCCGGCCGCGACCTTGATATATCCATTACATGTTCATCAGAAAGGTCAAAAAACGCAACGGCAGAACTCAGCGGCTGTATGAGTACCTGCAGTTAGTCGAGAGCATGCGCACAGAGAAAGGACCCAGACAGCGCCTTGTGCTAAATCCCGGCAACCTCCAACTTGATCCTTCGCAGTACCAGGTCTTCGTCAGGCGGATAGAAGATATCCTTGCCGGGCAGATGAGCTTTGTGGAACCGGATAAAACATTAGAGAAGAGCACCCGGGCGGCAGCGAGAAAGATCTTTAGGAAACAGTCAGAGCAGCTTAATGAGAAGCAGGGGGTATCAGCGAAAGTGACGCCGGGACGGCCCGCGTTGTGTAACGTTCTAAGGACCCACGAGCGGATAACGATCGGATACAAGGTGAAGGAAGATGATGGCAGTATCGTGCAAAAATATGTGCGGGCGAACTCGCGGCTGGAGCCGGAGCACCTCGAGATTTACCGGATGTTAGGTCGATTATTGATCGTTTCTGACAGTATGCTTGCCCCGAAGCAGCATCATCTCGAAGATTCCGGAACCCTGTTTCTGCGCTGATATTCCGTTTATGCGGAGTTGTAAATTCATTTTTGCATTAAAACGGAAATAGTAAGGATTCGTAAAAAGTTTAATAAAAAACTGTATAAATCCCGGAAGATTATCGATGAGGCTTCTTTCCTCTATTATTACGGGATTAGATAATTCCAGCTTAATGGTACCGTTTTTCTGGTTTACGTTTATGACAATATTTTCAGGATAATCCCTTCCGCTCAAATGTGTTTTCCATTTTGAAGCTTTTAATGTCATTTTAAAAGTATGATCCGAGAGAATCTTATCCTCTTTTGCGAGGTAAAAAACCGGTATCAATCTGCTTCCGTATTCAGGAGAGGTAAGCATCCGGGAAAATATAACCGTATAATCACCTGTATGCATTCTGCCCCAGTACCACTGTGTTAAAATCTTATCGAGTTTTACATTACCCCAGTTATGGTCGTGATATCCTGTGCCGGAAACCTTTCTATTAGTGCCATTGTAGCTTATTGTTCCTGTTACGGTTCCGTATGGAACCGCAGGAAGCCATGCAAAATATTTTTTATGGTCTTTATCCAGATACATCTTCCCGCTTCCGGGCCTCCATGCCGGAGCTCCGGCTGCCAGGATAAGGTCCGCTTTTATATCCTTATATTCAAAATGAAGTGTATAATTTTTAAGGTCACCCTTTACGCTGCTCTCACCGATTCGAACATTACAGGCTGTTTTAGAAGAATAAAAATTATTATATCCCGGAGTATCGGAAACCGATATTTTTTTTCCTTTCGGGCCGGTAATAACTATGCGTACCTCGGGGTCGGGCTTCCCCGAAGGGTTCAGTATGTTTTTTGTAGAAAAAACTATTACTGCCGTAGTACCGTCGGTAAAGGAAAAATCAAAGTACCACCACTCAAAGGAATTCTCTTCAGGGTTGGTTCGGAGGCCGTCTTCCCATGATTCGACATGTTCACTTAAGTTTCCGTTTTTCAGGTTTTCAGAACCAGGCCGGTAAATAACTTTTTTTGTTGCACAGCCGGAAAGCAGGATAATAAATACGAATAGACTTAATGACGGATAGATTATTCTTCTCAGTAACATAACTTTAGCTCCCGCATAATACAAATCTGATGATGTTTGTTACAATATCATTATAAGTAGCTATTTTAAACGGAAACTTGAAAAAATATCGGAAAAACGGCAATGAATCTTCAATGAATAAGATTTTTCATTCTGGCTAACTTCACTGAAAGGTGTTATAATAGAGTCGATATATGGAAGAAAAAGTATTATCGATTATCAGGTCATATGCCCTTAAAAGCAGGCGGAGTACCGTTCCGTACTCAAATTTATTAAAAGTTGCAGCGAGGTATGCGGATAAAAAGGGGGATGAAGAACTTAAAAACCTTGTTAATGCCGAAAAGACAAAGTTTATGCCGGTACTTCTGGAACTGGAGAAGAAGGACAGGATTAAACTGCACTACGAAAACGGCAGTATCGATAGAATAGAGGTATTTTCTTACTACAGAGATCTACTGTTAATAGATTACAGGGCAATAGAAGATGATCCTTCAGTTGCATTTCCGGACAGAGAAAAATATTCGGATGCGATCCCCGGGGAGAGAATTCTTGTTATTAATGTAAAAACGGATCTGGTATCGATCCTTAATAATCTTCATCAGCTGGAAAAGGATATTATTCAAATAAATTTTCCGGAAGGCATAAACGATTTACTGGTACCGGCGGATTATATAAAAGGGCTTATGGAGAGTGCGGTTTTAAAGATTCATGCATACCTGCTGGATTCCAGAAATTCGGGTTTTATACATAATAAACTTCTTCCCATAATGAAACGTGAGGAAGTTATCTTAAATGAGCTGCTAAATACTGTCGTTACAAAACCGAGAAGGTCGTTCAGTTTGCTTATGAATCCAACGGCAAATTCCTTTAAATTCTGGGCGCATCTGGCGAGTTTTATACTGCAGGATTATAAGGATAAGAGTGAAAAACTCCAGGACGAGATCGGATACTGCCAGTCGGCTTACTTGATAGGCTTTTTTATTGTTTATCAGAAGGGGCTTGTTCAGAGAGAGAATGAGAAAAAAGCGGATCTGTCGAATCTCGAATCGCAGTTAAAAAAAACTCCCTATGCATTTACCTTTCATGATCTGTATAATTTAAAGGATAATCATGGAGTGCAGTACATAAAAAAATACTCAAGGGACTTTATCCATGGATTTCTGGAAGAGAAATCAAGGAGAAAGGAAAAAGACAGGCTGCCGGAGATAATAGGGCTTAAAGGGAGCGGCAGCAGGGAGTATTTTATACACAGGGACCTTATTTTACCTCTTTTCCTGGCAAAAGCGGCAGAGGCTTCCGATGAGATTAAAACGGATATCCTGGAACAGTGGGTCGGTTTCTTAAGGGATAATAGAAAAACAAAGGAAATGAAGCGTGATAATGAGTTTATTAAACTTATTACAGGCAGGGTAAAATCGGATTTCCCTCTTTTAACGACCCTCGCGGATCCTAATCTCCTCTACATAGCCAGGGAAGAAACTGCAGTCGATTACTCTGTACTGGAAACCGTAAACCGTTACTTTACACGAAACAAAAAGCTGCAGCCTATGAATGTTATTTTAGGGCTTTACCGGAAAGACCTTTTAAAAGAGACTAAAGCGGCGCTGCCTTTCTGGATAACGATGCCGCTTGTTAAAGAGATTGTCAGATTCTTTAAAAACCTTTTTACCGGAAAAAGAAGAAAAGGGAGCAGGGAAATATCCGGAAGAAAAAAAAGCGAAAGAGCAGCGGCTTCTGCCGGAAGTTCCGGAAGAGTTTCCCCGGGGAAAAACATATATCCGGCCGGTAACAGCAGGACAGGATTAAAAGCGGGAGGGAATATCAGAGGTTCCGGCTCTGTTTCCAGAGCGGAGAAAGTTAAATCGATGCGGAACAGCTTAAACAAAGTGCAGTATGTAAATGCAGTTAAAAAATTAAAAGAGGAAGTTGTCGGAAAAGATGTTGCCCTGAACATGCGCCTTAAACAGCTTTCCGAAAAGTGGAATCCCCTGTTCGATCCTGTGGCAAAGAAAAACCTCGTGGAAGATGTAAATGCATTAATACGTGATTTTTTAAGGAGTTTAAAGCGCGGTTTCCGGGTAAAACCCCCGGATGTATCCCGCTTAAGAAATCTTGCATCCGATCTTGTAAAAAGCAGAAATCTTGCAAGCATAAAGAAAAAAGATTATCTGAAGGAATACATAGTTGTATATATGATAAAATATTTAAGCGAGGGTTAAGAGCCTTACCATTTCCTCTTTGTTTATGGTTTTTATGTCAGGAAAAATCTTAAACCATGATGTGTCAATAAAACCCCATAATGCAAGATAAGGAATTATCGACCTGTTTTTATTCCCCTTTAAATTATCGATCTGATCATCGATAAGAACTGCCGTTTCGAAAGGTGAATTTTTAA
>QILZ01000044.1 GCA_003233545.1 Spirochaetales bacterium | reverse complement strand
TTTCCGTATTTTGATGTCCGCGGTAATTTTCGTATAGCTGTAATGGAGCGTAATAAAGAAACGAGCACATCATCATTACTGAAGAGATATGGCGGGGATTATATACATCTTGTAAGGGTTAATGCCGAAGGGACCTTTAAGCCGATTCCTATTGAATAATGAGAATTTGTGGTATATCTTTTCCTATGTATATGAGAAAAAATCTAATTTTAATACTATTTTTTCTACCCGTTTATCTTTTTCCCGCATCATCGGAGCGGGAATTGTTTTCTCTGGCTGAAAGAGAATACGCCCAGGGGAACTATATACTAGCGCTGGAAGATTATAATGAATTCTTAAAAGAGTATCCGCTCTCTGATCTAATACCCGATGCTCAATACAGAAAAGCCGTAAGTCTTTTCCGCCTTGGCAATTTAAGTGAATCTCTCGTACTGTTCCGTGAAATAGAGAAAAAGTACCGCTACACTCGTTATTTCGATTATGTGACATTCTGGGAAGGTGTTATTCTATATAACCGGAAACACTATTCCGAATCCATAGATAGTCTCGAAGCATTTCGTGCCAGGGTCAAGGATTCTTCCCTGCATCCGCAGGCGTACCTGTACGAAGCCCTGTCTTTTGTTTCGATTGATGAAAATAGTAAAGCTGTTCATTTGTTAAAGGAACTTATAAAACTATACCCGGATTACGGCAACAGGTCCTATGCACTTGTACTTTTATGCAGCCTGTTTCTGGAAAACAAGGATTATGATGATGTCCTTAAATACTCTTCCCTGTATACTCTCGATACGATTGCTGAAAATTGGAAGGATCAATATTCCCTTTACAAAGCGGAAGCACTGTGGGGAAAGGGAGACTATTTAAAGGCACGTGGGATTTACGATGGTTTGCTTAATTCCAAACCCGGAATATCTTCCGTTGCATTCAGAAGGCTGTTTGCACTTGCCCAGAAGGAGAACAATTTCACGGTAATGGAAAACCTTACCCAGCGGGCTGAGGAGAAATTTGCCGGCAATCCTGAAGCATTAAAGGACCTATGGCTCCACTTCGGTATCGAGAGCTTTAAGCGGAACAATTTGGATCTTGCCGAACACTTTCTTAAACGACTCTGGAATATGCGGAAGCGTGAAGTTCCGGGGCCTGCGGCAGTTTTGTATCTTGCAGAGATAAGTATAAAAAAGCATGATCTTAAGTCTGCGCAGTCGATTCTTTCCGAATATTTAAAAATAGAAGGTAAACCGGATCCATCGGTAGTAATGCGTCTCGGTGATGTTTATCTTGCCGGTAAAAATTATTCAAAAGCTGTGCAGTACTATTTTCAGTTTACCGAAAGTTTCCCTGATTCCGAACGCTCTATGGAAGCTGAGTATCTTCTTGCCTATTCCTACTACAGGGAAGGTTCCCTTGCCTCAGGGCTTAAATCTGCGGAAAAATTACTATCGGATAATAAAAAAGGGAAATATTATATCGATGCCCTTAAACTAAAAGCCATTATTCTTAAAAAACTTAAGAAGTATAGAGAGGCCGGAGAAACACTGGTAATTTATTTAAAGTATTTTCCTGATGATATAAAGGCCAATCTTGACCTGATAAAAATATCATTTATTCTAAAGAACTACAGATATGCGGTGGAACAGTCGGAGAATCTGATAAAGACTGAACCTGCTTTAAGCGGGAAAGATACATCTGCTTTTATCCTGACTTACTATGTAAAGGGTTTATCAGAGATAATGCTGAAATCTTATACTGAGACTATTAAATCGTTTTCTCATATATCGGAAAAAATGCTTATTAAGACAAATATGTCGTCACTATACCCCTTTGTAATCTACTACACAGGATGGGCATACTACAGACTCGGTGATTACCGGGAGGCCTTAGATCTGTTTGCTCTATTTGTGAAAAACTTTAAAGATCACAGTCTGTATAAATCTTCCATCTATATGGCAGGATGGTGCAGCTTCAGCCTTGGGAAGTATAAAGAAAGTGCAAGCTACTTTTCATTACTCGGCAGTACCGGGGATACCGGTTTAGCTGTAAAGGCCACCTTTCTTAAAGGTAAAAGCCTGGAGAATCTTAAAGACAGTGAAGGAGCAAAGAAGGTATTTCGTTATATATTTAATAAGTTCCCCGGATCCGATTTTGCGGATGATTCCCTTTTTGAATATGCCGGTATATTAGCCGGGCAGGGCAGGGCGGATAAGGCCGCAGAAGCGTACATGCAGCTGGCAAAGGACTATCCGAAAAGCCCTCTCAGGGAAGATGCTTATTACAAGCGGGCGGAGACTTACTTTACATCGGGAATGTATGATAAATCAAAGGACGCTTTCTATGAATACAGGCTTAAATTTCCGGATGGTAAACTATTCGATGCTGCTCTTTATTGGGGTGGTTACTCGGCCTATAAATCAGGAGAGGCTTTCGGTGCGGTTCTACTATGGGAAAATCTTATATCGCATTACAGGGATAGTCCCTTTACCCCGGATGCAATGCAGAAAACGGCAGAAATCTATTCCGGGAAAGGGAAATATAAAGAAGCTCTGAATCTCTATACGGATATGATATCGGAATATCCGCAGGAAGCGGCTATTGCCAATGCCAGGGAGAAAGCGGATCAGCTCCGGTATCTTATACTCGGTCTGGGCAGCAAAGAAGCAGAGCTGTCTGCGAAAATCGGTGAGGAGGGCGGTGCAAAAACAAGGAAAGGAAGAGAAGCCATACTCGGGCTGGCAAGAATTTACATAGCCGATCAAAATAAAATCGACCTTGCATACAGAATGCTGGAGGAAGTAATTAAAAAAGGCGATCCTGAGACTTCCTCCAGGGCGCAGTATCTGATCGGCGAATACTTTTACAGGAAGGATAACATTGTAAGGGCCGGGAAAGAGTTCTTAAAGGCCGCTTTTATTAATCCGCATGATCGGGATTTAATGGCGATGTCGATATACAAGGCGGCGGAAATGATGAAACTGGCAGGTAAAATCGAGGATCTGAAAAGTCTTGTAAAAAGGCTTAAAGATAACTTTACCGGCACTCAATGGGCAGAGGAGGGGGAAAAACTGCTTAAAGGTGTTGAACAATGAAAAAATATCTTGTCTTTGTCTTACTGCTTTTAACTTTTAATATTTTTGGAGAGACAATTAAGGAAAAGATGGCGCCTGAGGAGCCGGAAATAGTACTGCCTCCTGTTATTCTCGAAGTCGAAGATTTAACAGTGGAAAGTGTGGAAACAGCTCTGCCGAAAACAAAGGAATTACTTCCTCCCGAACGTAACTTTCCTTTGCCTGAAGCTGGTGAACTGGAAATAAAGGAACCCGAGGTAAAACTGCTGCAGCCTGCCAGGGACATAACAATTAAACAAAGAGGCGAATCTTCATTAAGTGCGGAAGGAACTCTTGGAATCGGAAGCGAAAATCATATTTTAAGCAGCATTTCCCTGTATAAGCTCGGTAAAAAACCCAATTTTAAAGTCAGGTTTAATCATGAAATGCTCGATGGTTTTGGAACCAATAAAGCCGGAGCCGGTTTTTTTAAGAGAACGGATGATCTTTCCGGTTCTTTGAATTTCGAATATTCAGGATTTGGTTTTTCGACAGAGGGCAGTTACAGTGATAATGAAAAGGGCTTTCAGGGAAGAGGTGCGTTTATAACGGGTATAAACCGCTTTCTTAACGAAAAGATACTGATAGATACCACACTGTTCAATGCCCTGCAGTTTAATGCAGGGCTTTCCGGTGATCTTTCCTCGCTTCTTCTAACCGGACAAGCACCTGAACAGGATAACGAACTTCTGCTGTCGCCTGATATCGGATTAGCGCTGCAGTTAAAAACATTCCGTTTCGGTATTACCTCACGGTATACTTTTCGAACACTACTGGAATCTTCCGCCTATAATCTTCACAGACTGCGTGTAAAGGGGCTTATTTCGTACGATGCCCCCTTCGGGTTGTCTTTTGCAGGGGAGGGCGGATGGTTTTTTAATTCCGCTCATATAAATACATTTCCCTTTAATTTAACAATATCCGGTTCACCTTTGAACTTTCTTAATATACGTCTCAGCGGAGGCTATGGTGTTAATGAATATAATCTTAAAAACCTTTTGCAGGAAACAACGATTACAGCCATTCCGGCATCGATAAGGGACGATCTGTATTGGTTCGGAACACTGAATACAAAATTAAGCCTGGTAAAGAATACCGTTTTATCTGTCGGAACGGGTCTATACTGGAACACCGCCATGCCCGATCTGGATACCGGTTCTGCGGATTCCGGTGGTTTTTATCCTTTTTATCAGAGGAATGCTTTTCAATTTAATACCGAACTGGGATTCCGGTGGAATATCACCAGCTGGTTTATTCTGAACACAGGATGGAGGCGCAGGTGGTACGACCGGTCTTTTTACAAGCCTCTCGATTCATTAACATTCGAATTAAGTGCATCGGATAAGAACAGCATATACGGAGGAAATCTCGATGTTTCGTATCTTTCGGGGATTACCGGAGAACTTCAGTTTCCCGATGTAAGCATAGACGGTTTTTATCAGATTTCCGATTATATCCGGTTAGTAACAGAGATCGATGATATACTCCTTATATCCGG
>QILZ01000009.1 GCA_003233545.1 Spirochaetales bacterium | reverse complement strand
GCAAGAATATCATTTTTACATTTATGCTGTCTTCGATGATGCTGCCTGGAATTGTTACGCTTGTCCCGAAGTATGTTTTTATGGCTAAAATCCATCTTATAAATACCTATTGGGCTCTTATTTTACCCGGCTCGGTGGAAGCCTTCGGTGTTTTTCTTCTTACACAGTATTTTAAATCGATACCTTCCGAACTGGAAGATGCCTGTAAAATCGACGGGGCTGGTTATTTTGGGTTATTTTGAGATTTTTAAAAATGTTGTTATTCCGCTTTCAACGCCTGCCCTGCTTACACTCTTTATCCTGAAATTTCAGGCAATGTGGAATAACTTTCTGGACGCTCTGCTGTACTTAAGCAAGGTAAGTATGTGGACATTAAATATAGCGCTTATGACTTTTCAGCAGCAGTATAAGGCCCAATGGAACCTTACACTTGTCGGAGCCATGTTTAATGCTATTCCGGTACTTATCCTGTTTTTCATATTCAGCAGATACTACATGGAGGGGGTTTCGTTCAGCGGATTGAAAGGCTGAATCTAACAGGTACGCAGAGTTCCATGGGTTTACCCGTGGGGTATTCACAAAAGTCCGGATAACTTTACGGATTTTCCGGTTGAGCAACTATAGTATGGATAGTAATTTTAGAGTATATTTAATAATTTTAAACACAGGAAAGTTATGAATATTGATTATAATAACGGAAAAGGGAAGTATAAAAACTGGGTTGCAGCAGAGATTAATTTTATTCCGGAGCATTCCGGCAAGTGGGAGACTATTTTCTCCCTCGGGAATGGCTACATGGGCGTTAGAGCGGCAGCCGAAGAAGGCTACATAGAAGAGCACAGAGGATGCTATGTTGCAGGTGTTTTTGATAAATTTCCCGGTGAGGTTACGGAGCTTATCAATTTCCCGGACTGGGTAAATTTCGAAATCAACCTTGCGGGAGAAAGATTCGATTTAAAGCGGGGCAGAATTCTTCATTACTCGCGGCAGCTTAACATTAAAGAAGGACTGCTTTTAAGGGATGTCGAATGGATGAGCCCTATGGGAAAGAAAACAAGGCTTACTTTCAGGAGGTTTGTTTCCTTTTCTAATATCCATTCTGCGGTGCAAAAAGTTTCCATAACGCCTCTTAATTATTCCGGAACAGTGGAATTTTTATCCGGAATTAACGGACAGGTTACAAACAGCGGAGTACAACATCTTAAAGAAAGCAGACTCAGGTTTATTTCCGGCAGGATTATTTTAATCGGTGAGAAAACGCAGGAATCAAATATCCGTATAGCTGTGGCTGCAGGGCATGAGTTCTTTATAAATAACAGGAAAATTAAGGTTAAAGAAAGGGTGCAGACAGGCCGGAGAAGAATCGGGGTAAAAGGTGTCTGCACTGTAGGCCGGGGAGAAACTTTTCGTTGTGAAAAATTCATCTCGATTTATACATCGCGGGATAAGAGTTTAAACAAGGATCGGAAGCCATCGGAAACAGCCGTGGAAGATCGTGCCATCGAGAATTTAAAATCGATTAAAGATACGGGATATGCTGCGCTTTTAAAAGAACATAAGGAAAAATGGAACAGAACCTGGGAAAAAGCGGATATTGTAATCGAAGGACCGGATTTTGATCAGCTTGCGTTGCGTTTTTCTATCTTTCATATTCTGCAGATGACCCCTGTTCATGATAACAGGCTGAGTATTGCGGCAAAAGGATTGTCGGGTGAGGGATATAAAGGCCACGTATTCTGGGATACTGAAATTTTTCTTGTTCCGTTCTTTGTCTATACATTCCCGGATATTGCAAGAAATCTTCTTCTGTACCGGTACCACTCTCTCGATGGTGCAAGGAGGAAGGCAGCCGGTAAAGGTTTTAAGGGAGCGATGTATCCCTGGGAAAGTGCCGACAGAGGGGCGGAAGAAACTCCCGAATGGGGTGCGGTGGATATTGAGACAGGCGAGCCCATAAGGATATGGAGCGGAGAGCTGGAACAGCATATCACCTCTGATGTGGCTTACGGCGTCTGGAATTATTTCCTGGCAACGGGTGACTATGATTTTATGTGCGATTACGGGCTGGAAATTATGCTGGAAACAGCGAGGTTCTGGGACAGCAGGCTGGAATATAACAGTGAATATGACCGTTATGAAATTAACAATATCATGGGCCCGGATGAGTACAGTGAACGTGTCGACAATAATACCTTTACAAATTACATGGTAAAACTGCAGCTTGAAAGAACCATTCGGTTTTCAGAGTGGGTTCGGAAAAACGCATATGATAAATGGACAGGAGTTTCCTTAAAGATTCGGTTTAAAGACCGTGAACTGGAAGATTGGAGGGAAAAGGCTGGTAAGATTTTCATCAATATTGATAAGGCAACAGGTTTTATACATCAGTATGAAGGTTTTACCGGGAAAAAAGTTATCGATCTTTCAAAATACAGAGGCAAGGTAGGTGCAATTCTGGAAGAACATAGCTGGGAAGATATAATGAAGATGCAGGTAGTAAAACAGGCGGATGTAATTATGCTCCTTTATCTTGCCGGAGATGATTTTACCGGGAAAATAAAAAAAATCAACTGGGACTTTTACGAACCTAAAACTCTCCATGATTCTTCGTTGAGCTCTGCCGTTCATGCAATGGTAGCGGCAGATATCGGGGATCCGGAAAAGTCCTATAGATACTTCGATGAATCTCTGCGCATCGATTTCGGGGAAAATTATAACAGCTCTTCGGAGGGGCTGCACTCTGCATCTCTTGGCGGTAACTGGCAGGCTGTGGTAAATGGATTCGGCGGGATACGTATAAAAACCGACGGGGGTTTAAGAATACAACCTCATCTTCCTGAAAAATGGAAAAGCTTACAATTTAATTTTACATGGCATGGGCATATATGTAATATACATATTAAAAAAGATGAGATTATTTTAAGATCATTATCATCTGAAGGTAAGCCGTTTAAAGCGGAAATTTGCGGAAACGAATATATGGTGGAAAATTCCGGAGTCTTACGGATAAAGTACGGATAGGACAGGGCGAAAAAGGCGGATGAAGCTATCAGGATGAGAAAATGAAAAATTACACGCTTACACAACGGAATATCAGGAAATACCGTTATGAATTCCAACCGGATGACAGGAAGGTTATAACGAGGTATTTTTATCCCGGCGGGAGTAACGCAAGGGCATTAAATATCTGGAATAAAATATTAGCTCTTCCGGAAGAAAAAGTTAATGAACTCCTTGGAGAGACGCTCGATCTTTTCCGCGGCCGCCACAGGGATATTAAACAAGTGTTTAAGAAACACTATAAAAAGGCCGGGGAGAGTATAAAATATCGCGGGGAAATTTCTACTGCAAGAAAACTCCTTATAGGTTCCTATTTTACCATGGAATACTCCCCTGTTTCCGCTGCTCTTTTTAACCCGTCGATGGTTCCGCATCCTGATCAGGACAGTACCGGAGGAGATGATTTCAGATTTATTCAGAGTTTCAGGGCTGTGGGAGAGGGCCATATATCTTCTATCCTGTTTACGGAGGGAGTAATAAAAAAAAATGGCGAGCTGGTATTGGAGAGGGAGAATGGGCTGCTCGAACAGGGTGCCGTCTCTTTATTAAGTGATTCTGGTTACGAAATAGTGTTTAATAAGGATACGGAACTCTCCTCGAGGATTATTTTTCCTGTTACGGAAAATGAAAGAATGGGTATAGAAGATGCGAGGTTTGTGCGGTTTAAAGATGATAACGGAAAATACATATATTATGCCACTTATACGGCTTATGACGGCGAAAGAATATTTCCGAAATTGATAGAGACAGAGGATTTTAATAAATTCCGGATTACCCTCCTTAGAGGAAGAGGGTCGCAGAATAAGGGAATGGCCCTTTTCCCGGAAAAAATTAATGGAAAATATGTAATGATTTCCAGAGGTGATAATGAAAACCTTTTTCTCATGTATTCGGATGATGTTTATACGTGGGAAAATCCCGAATTTATTGCCGGTCCGGAAGATCCGTGGGAGTTTATACAGGTAGGAAACTGCGGTTCACCGGTAAGAACCGACAGGGGGTGGCTTTTACTTACCCATGGAGTGGGACCGGTGAGACGTTACTGCATGAGTGCGATGCTTCTTGATTTAAAGGACCCTCTGCATGTTAAAGGAAGGCTTCACTTTCCCCTCCTGTGCCCGGAAGAAAGTGAACGAAACGGATATGTTCCGAATGTTATCTATTCGTGCGGCAGTGTTCTGTTTAATGGAAAACTGATAGTGCCCTACGCGGTTTCCGATACAAGTTCTAAAATGTTTTCCACCGGGATCGATGAACTGTTGGATAATATCATATAAGCAGTAGGAAATGCAATGGGAATACTTTTTAAAATGTGTTGACATGTTTTATATATGTATTATACTCTTATACGTATATGTTTAGGATAATTAATAACAACATATACGTAGAGGTATAGTATGGAGACAAGTGTATTTGACAGAAAAGATATTATTAAACTTACCGGTGTATCGGAAGATTTTTTAGTCTTCTGGGAAAAAACAAAACTTCTTAAACCTATCGGTTACTCAACAGGGAATAAACCTCTCTATTCATCCGAAGCTCAGGAAATAGTAAGCCAGATCTTAAAGCTTAAAGAACTGGGTTATGACAATGACGCCATAAGAAGGATAATAAAAAAGGTGGGACTGCCGGCATCGGGCAAAGGAAAAAAAGAAGAAATAACCGATGTATATCTTACTGTCGGGGTCCTTGCGGAAAAGACGGGTGTCAGCCCAAGAACAATCAAGCACTGGGAAGAAAAGGGAATCATAGAACCTGATATGCACAGCCAGGGAG
>QILZ01000242.1 GCA_003233545.1 Spirochaetales bacterium | reverse complement strand
ATACAGCCGTATATCGACGAAAATACAACAACTGCTATCGAAAGAACAGTAGCAAGACTGATGGGGATCGACGGCGTTAACAGTCAGGGCATCCCGCTCCCCAATGTTATAGTGGACCATGTTAACGAAGCCGAAGGGCTCGGTAAAGGGGTATTCTACTGGCTTGGCAATGCAATTCTTGAAACAGGAAAAACTGCGCAGGAAATAGCCGGGGATGTGGCAGACAGGCAATTATCACTTTTTAAATTACATGTGCGCGGACTTAAAGAGGTTAAACAAAAAATTCTGCCGGCAGCTGTCGAAGCTGTTAACAAACTTAAGAAAATTCGGGAAAAAAGAACTCTTTTACAGGAAAAATATCCCCCGGGTGCCAGGCCATGGTTGTACGTAATAGTAGCAACCGGCAATATATATGAGGATGCGGCACAGGCCAGAGCTGCTGCCCGGCAGGGAGCGGATATAATTGCAGTAATCAGAAGTACTGCTCAGAGCCTGCTCGATTACGTTCCTTATGGTGCAACTACAGAGGGCTTCGGAGGCACATACGCCACCCAGGAAAATTTCCGTCTTATGAGGAATGCTCTCGATGATATCGGTGCGGAAATCGGCCGTTATATCCGGTTGGTTAATTACTGTTCCGGTCTGGCTATGCCGGAAATTGCCTTTATGGGAGCTATGGAACGGCTGGATATGATGCTGAACGATGCCATGTACGGGATTCTGTTCCGGAATATCAATATGAAACGTACATTTATCGATCAGTACTTCTCCCGTATGATAAACGCCTATGCAGGTATCATAATTAACACCGGCGAGGATAATTACCTTACAACTTCAGATGCTGTCGGGGAGGCTCATGTAGTTCTGGCGTCTCAGTTTATCAATGAGGAACTGGCCTTAAGATCCGGCCTTAAACACGAGCAGATAGGCCTCGGCCATGCATTCGAAATTAATCCGGGCATAGAAGATGGCTTTCTTATGGAAATCGCCCAGGCTCAACTAATTACCATGATATTTCCGGATTCCCCTATCAAGTATATGCCTCCGACAAAGCATATGACAGGCGATATTTTTAAGGGATATCTTATGAATGGCCTTTTTAATCTATCCTCCGTCATGACAGGTCAGAGCATTCAGCTGTTAGGTATGCTTACCGAGGCAATTCATACCCCGTTTTTACACGACAGAGCTTTAAGTATAGAAAATGCAAAATACATCTTTAACAATGCACGTCACCTGCAGGATGAGATAATATTTACTTCGAACGGAAGAATACAGAAAAGAGCAGATACGGTTTTAACAGAAGCCGTCAACCTGCTCGAAGATGTGGCGGAAAAAGGGATTATGAAAGTAATCGAAGAAGGAAAATTTGCCGCTATATCCCGCACTCCGGAAGGGGGCAGGGGCATGAAAGGGGTAATTAAAAAGGAAAGTGATTACTTTAATCCTTTCACCGATCTCTTTAAAGAGGAGCTGGGCATCCGATGAAAGTCGACATACATGCAGTTAAGCCATACGGAGACACAATTAATGATGGCAAGGTTCAGGTAAGCTTTACACTTCCGCTTAAGGGCGGACGTAAGGCAGAAGAAGCCGCCCGTATCCTGGCCGGCAAGATGGGTCTGGAAGAGGTAGATATCGTCGAAATGAAAGATATGGGAGAAGGTTTTTGTTTTTTCATTCTATATGGAAAACTAACCCACAGCGTCGATGTTACGACAATAAAAGCAGCTGAAATTGATACAATCACAATGGATTACTATGCGATTAACGGCTTTATCAAACAGGAAATCGGCAGAAAAGTTACCGTCGTGGGAGCATGTACAGGATCCGATGCCCACACAGTCGGGCTCGACTCGATTCTGAATATGAAAGGATACGCCGGAGAATACGGCCTGGAACGGTATCCGGAGTTTAACGTGTATAATCTCGGCAGCGAGGTTCCTAATGAAAAATTAATAATAAAAGCAGCCGAGGTTGGTGCAGATGCGATTCTTGTTTCCCAGGTAGTAACCCAAAAAGAAATTCATATAAAAAATTTAACGGAATTTGTAGAACTTTTAGAAGCAGAAGGTATACGTGATAAGTTCCTGTTGATTGTAGGCGGACCGAGGATTACTCTCGAACTGGCTATCGAATTAGGTTTCGATGCCGGCTTTGGGCGGGGTACGACCCCGGCCGATGTTGCTTCCTACATTGTACAGACTATTGTAAAAAGAAAAAAGAATTAAGCTGGAGGAGTGATTTTGGAAAAGCTTATTATTACCGCTGCAATCTGTGGTGCCGAGGTAACAAAAAAAGATAATCCTAATTTGCCGATAACCCCGGAAGAAATAGCACACTCTGCTCTCGAGGTAGAAAAAGCAGGCGCTTCCGTTATTCATGTTCATGTAAGGGATAAAAACGGCAAACCAACTCAGGATAAAGACGTTTTTAAAAAGACATTTACGATAATGAAAGAGCTGGGAGTTAAGGCAATTATTCAGCCATCTACGGGGGGGGCTGCCGGAATGAGCGGGGACGAAAGGTTTCAGCCGCTCAGCCTGTCGCCTGAAATGGCAAGTCTGGACTGCGGGTCCGTTAATTTCGGAGACGAAGTATTTGTAAACGAGTTCCCCCTGATGAGAGATTTAGCTTCAAGGATGAAAAGTCTTGGCATCTTTCCCGAGCTTGAATGTTTCGAACCGGGCCACATCTACAATGCCCTTACTCTGAAAAAAGAAGGCCTTCTGCCCGGGCATATGCACTTCGGTATTATTCTCGGTGTGCCGGGTGCAATTAAGGCATCGATTAAAAACCTGCTTTTTATGACAGAATTGCTTCCCCCTGAATCTACATGGATGGCTGCTGGAATAGGGCGCTATGAACTATCTGTGGCCGTTCATGCCATTGCAATGGGGGGGCACGTCAGGGTAGGATTCGAGGACAATATCTACTATAAAAAAGGAGTTCCGGCAGAAAGTAATGAGCAATTGGTATCCCGAATTGCGAGGCTTTCCGGGGAACTGGGCCGTGATGTTGCGACTCCGGATGAGGCGCGGAAAATACTGCATTTAAAATAGATTGTCAGAAGAATAAGGCAGGAGGAACCACAACCATGAAAAAAAATGATAGGTACGGAAACGGGAGAGTTATCGAACCCAGAGGTGTTTTGCCCCAGCAGGCATGGAAAATAGACAATACAATGAGGATTTACGATAATGAAATTCTCATCGATGTCCGGAAGCTAAATATAGATTCGGCCAGTTTTATGCAGATAAAAAAAGAGGCAGGTAATGACATCGAAAAAATTAAAAAAAGAATCCTGGATATAGTAGAAGAACGCGGCAAGCTTCATAATCCTGTAACCGGTTCCGGAGGGATGCTGATAGGAACCATTGAAAATGTGGGAGAATCGCTTAAGAAACATGACCTGAAAACAGGTGATAAAATTGCAACTCTCGTTTCTTTATCTCTTACACCCCTGCGGCTGGACGGGATTAAAGAAATAAAACTGCAGACAGGCCAGGTCCTTGTTAAAGGCAAAGCAATTCTCTTTGAAAGCGGGATATATGCAAAATTACCCCCCGATCTGGATGAAACACTCGTGATGGCGGCTCTCGATGTCGCAGGGGCACCCGCACAAACGGCAAAATGGGTAAATTCGGGAGATACCGTATTTATAATCGGAGCCGGCGGCAAATCAGGATTGCTCTGTTTATATGAGGCAAAAAAGCGGGCGGGTATTACCGGCAGAGTTATTGCTCTGGCACATAGCAGCAATAGCTGCGGTCTGATAAAGGAACTGGGGCTTGCTGATTTAGTTCTTCATGGCGATGCCACCCGGCCTTTAGAGGTGCTTGAAATGCTGCTTAAAGCCAATGATGGTAAATTGGCGGATATTGTTATTAATACTGTAAATGTTCCGGATACAGAGATGGCTTCGATTTTAACCACGAAGGATGGCGGAGTAATCTATTTTTTCAGTATGGCGACAAGTTTTACTAAGGCAGCTTTAGGTGCGGAAGGTATCGGCAAGGATGTCGACATGATTATAGGCAATGGTTATACAAAGGGGCATGCCGCTACCACACTGGAAATATTACGCGAAAATAAAAAACTAAGAGAAATATTCAGCAGGAAGTATACTTAATGATTAATGTCATTAAAAGAAAAGGGATGATGCAACTGTTTTTATCATAGTAAAATGAAGAGATTAATTGATTGTATTCTTGAAAAAAGGGTAAAATATCTGGCAATTATAGGATTGGCCAAGAACTCCGGAAAAACCGTTACCTTTAATAAAATAATCGATGAAGCCACAGAGTCAGGCTTAAAACCGGTTTTGATGTCGTATGGACGTGATGGTGAAAAAACAGATGCCATAACCGGACAGAAAAAGCCGCGTATCCATGTACCCCCGGGCTGTATTTTTATAACAGCTGCAACTGCTTTGGAAAAAAGTGACATAACAGCCTCACTGATAACAAAAACAGGTTTTAACACAGTACTCGGGGATATCAATATATACAGGTCAGCCGGGAAAGGGGGCGATATCGAGCTTGTTGGAGTCAATTCGAATATTCAATTAAAAAAGATTAAGAAATTAACCCGGGACATGGGAGAACTGTTTC
>QILZ01000355.1 GCA_003233545.1 Spirochaetales bacterium | reverse complement strand
ATCCTTCTAACTGTACATCCTGTATAACTTTCTTCTAATGATACAGTATCTATCTGCAAAATTAAAGCGGCTTTTTTCGGCAGAGGATTATCAGATTACCGAAAGGGATACAAGGCCTTCCGGTTTTAAAGTTTTTTTTTATACAATTGTAACAAGATTTTTCGGACTTTCATTCGGATTAGAATTAATGGAGCAGGGCGAAAAATCTGCCCAGACAGAGTATAGTGAAATCATAGAATTCTGTCCTGAAATCAGGGATATTATAGATGATGAAGACAGGCATGAGCGGACTCTCCTGAATATGCTCGATGAGGAGATGCTTCAGTATATAGGTTCTATCGTACTGGGTTTAAACGATGCTCTTGTCGAATTGACAGGTGCTCTTGCGGGACTCACCTTTGCGCTTCAGAGAACTAAACTTATTGCAGTAACAGCCTTTATAACAGGAATTGCGGCTTCCATGTCGATGGCTGCATCCGAATATCTTTCAACAAAGGCGGAGAGTACCGCTAACTCCGGCAGCAGCTTAAAGAATCCTCTGAAAGCATCTGTTTATACGGGAGTTGCCTACGTTATTACTATCCTTTTGCTCATACTCCCTTACCTTCTCTTTAATAACTATTTTGTATGTCTTGCTATTTCTCTTGTAACAGCTATTTTCATTATATTCTTATTTAACTACTACATTTCGGTTGCTAAAGAACTTTCCTTTAAAGCCAGGTTTTTCGAGATGCTTTTAATTAGTATTGGTATAGCGGTTTTATCTTTTGGAATTGGTTTACTTGTAAGGGTTTTTTTTCATGTAGATATATAAATTCTGTTGACTGGAAATATTATTGTTGCCTGGTAAAAAAGAAGCCGGGATAAATCCGGAGATAAATCAGGCTGACGGCAACAAATAGCATGCAGAATTATCAGCAAATGGGAAATTTTTACTCTTTTTCCTTTTTACGCGCATACCTTGATACTTTTACTGTAACAGCCTATCATCGATCCCAAACATTATTATTTAAAACACCCTTATGCGGCAAAGCAAAAAACAGCAGGCGGAGGTTTCTATGATTCGAATTTACAAAAAAAACAACGAAACTCTGGAGCAGCTTAAGACCATCGATAAAGACTGTTGGATAAACATAGTAAACCCTCAAAAAGAAGAACTTGAAAAAATGAGCAAATCATTGAATATTCCGCTTGATTTTTTTACCGACCCCTTAGACCCTGATGAGAGGTCAAGAATTGAAACAGAAGAAGACGTTACACTGATTATTCTACGTGTTCCGCAGTTTCAGGGTACAGAGGCCGAGATTTCATTTGTAACCCTTCCGGTAGGAATAATTATAAAAGACGATTCTTTAATTACACTTTATCCAAGGGAGAATGAAATTATCGAAGACTTTATTCAGGGCAAAGTGAAGAGTTTTTCTACATCGAACAAAGGCCGGTTTATTCTGCAGATATTTTTACGAACCGCAATTTTTTATCTTAAACATCTTAAGAATATTAACAAAAGAACAAATGAGATAGAGAAGGAACTGCATAAATCCATGAAAAACGAAGAACTGATAAAACTTTTAAATATGGAAAAAAGTCTTGTCTATTTCACCACATCCTTAAGATCCAATGAGATAATGATGGAACGGCTCCGGAAGATTAAAATCCTTAAACTTCAGACCGATGATATCGATTTTTTAGAGGATGCAATAGTAGAAAATAAACAGGCAATCGAAATGGCCAATATTTACAGTAACATCTTAAGCGGTATGATGGACGCATTCGCCTCTGTAATATCCAATAATTTAAATGTCGTTATGAAATATCTGACTGCCATTACAATTATTCTTATGCTGCCCACACTTGTAGCAAGTTTTTATGGAATGAATGTCAGCCTGCCACTGGAAAAATCACCTTATGCTTTTTTATTTACCATTGGTATTTCTTTTATCCTTTCCATTACAGGTGTTATTATTTTCATAAAAAGAAAATGGTTCTGATTCGGGATATCATCATGGATACAGCCGATAGTGCACCAGTCCAAACGATGCACCCGGGGTATGTTACACGGCAGATTATAAGAAAGATAAACAGGAGGGTTCCTTGAACGAAAAAGAAATAAAGCTGTTGTTAAAACAGGTTAAAGAAGGCAATACAGGAATCGAAGATGCGGTTAACAAATTAAGGAACCTGCCTTTCGAAGCGCTGGGCTATGCGACGGTAGATCATCACCGGGCCCTTCGCAGGGGGCAGCCGGAAACTATTTTCTGCCAAGGGAAAACACTTGATCAGATAAAAGGTATTGCCGCTAAGATGATGAAGAGTAATACGAATGTACTTGCCACCCGGGCAAGCGTTGAGGTCTATAAAGCCTTACAAGAGGTAGCCGATCAGGTAGAGTATCATGAGCAGGCACGGATTGTGGTTATCAACCGCCGGCCGGTTTCCGCAACCCGCAGTATAATTCTGGTCGTCACAGCCGGTACCGCAGACATTCCTGTAGCCGAAGAGGCAGTGGTAACCGCTACGGTTATGGGAAACACAGTGGAAAGGTTATACGATGTGGGAATAGCCGGAATACACAGACTCCTCGCTTACAGGAATAAACTGGACCAGGCCGGCGTACTGATCGTCGCAGCCGGTATGGATGGGGCGCTTCCCGGAGTGGTGGCCGGGCTTACCGATAAGCCTGTTATTGCAGTCCCCACCAGTGTCGGTTACGGCGCGAGCTTCGGCGGCCTTTCGGCCCTGCTGACCATGCTTAACAGTTGTGCAGGGGGTGTATCCGTGGTAAACATAGATAACGGCTACGGAGCTGCCTATTGCGCATCACTGATTAACCGGCTGGCAGAGAGGAGAGATTAACATGTCCGGGATTCTATACTTTGACTGCAGGTCAGGAATCAGCGGGGATATGACCATAGGTGCTTTGCTCGATCTCGGAATAGACCGGGATAAATTTATCCGCCAGCTTAAAAAGCTGGGATTAAAAGGATATGAACTGAAGATCACAGGGAAAAAGGTAAACGGTATTTCCGCCACCGATTTTAAAGTAATCCTGACAGATAAAGATTCTCATAATCATGTAAATCTTCCGGCCATTGAGAAAATCATCGGGAACAGCGATTTAAACGATACAATCAAACGCCTGAGTAAAAAGATATTCCGCTGTATCGCAGAAGCGGAAATGAGTGTCCATAACTTACCCATAGAGGAGGTCCATTTCCACGAGGTAGGGGCCGTTGATTCTATCGTAGATATCGTAGGTACTGCGATTTGTATGTCCATGTTAAAGGCGGACAGTATTTATTCCTCTCCCCTTCACCTAGGCAGCGGCTTTGTAAAGTGTTCCCATGGACTAATCCCTGTTCCGGCTCCGGCAACCGTTGAGATTCTCAAAGGTATCCCCGTTTATTCAACAGGTATTCAGGGGGAACTGGTAACGCCTACCGGAGCCGCTATTGTTAAGACCCTGGCCGAACAATTTATCAATCTGCCGCCTATGAAGATAGAAAAAACAGGGTATGGAACCGGGAAAAAAAGCTACGACATTCCCAATGCGTTAAGGGTGTTCTTTGGACAGGAGATATCACTTAGGCAGCTTCAGACGGAGGAGCTTCTCCTTCTGGAAACAAATATCGACGATATGAGCCCCGAGATATATTCGTTTCTCTTTCCTTTGCTGTTTAAAAAAGGTGCACTCGATGTATATCTTACAAACATAATCATGAAAAAGGGAAGACCGGCTGTAATGCTCAGTGTGCTCTGCGAACCGGAAAATCAAACCGGGCTTAAAAACATAATCTTTACCGAAACCACAACTCTCGGAATCAGGCAGCGGATTATCCGGCGCGACAGCCTCGAACGTAAAACAATCACCCTCGATACCAGGTTCGGAAGGATAAAAGCAAAGGCCGCCTTTAAAGACGGTAGCTTGCTCCGACTATCCCCGGAGTACGAAGAATGTAAAAGAGTCGCAGAGGAACAGGGCATTCCTCTCCGCAAGGTCTATGATCTGCTTTCCATGGAAATCCGTGCCTTTATCTCGAACCGCTCCGGTCTCGACGATTCCTGATCAGCGGCTCAAAATATCGCCGGTTAATATATTTTAAGCTTTTACCGAACCCGAAACGAGCGATTCATTCATGCTTCCCATTCTGTATCCGCCTAAGTCCAGAGTAATGTATGTATAGCCCAATTCTTTAAACTTTTCCAGAACCTTTTTCCTGATTTCATCATCGACAAATCTTGCCATATCCTCTTTCGAAACTTCGATCCGTGCTATATCGCCGTGATGTCTGACACGCAGCTGCCGGATACCCAACTCTCTTAAAAATTGTTCCGCCTCTTCCACTTTTGCAAGTTTTTCCTGAGTTATGCTGCTTCCATAGGGGAACCGCGAAGCCAGACATGCAAATGCCGGCTTGTTCCACGTTGGAAGTTTCATTCTCTTTGATAATTCTCTTATGTCAGCTTTAGTCAACTTTGCCACTTTAAGAGGGCTTTTAACACCTAATTCGAAAGCGGCCTTTATACCCGGGCGGTAATCGTCCGAATCATCAAAATTCGAGCCGTCAGCGACATGTCTAAACCCGCGCTTATCCGCCATTTCCCGTAATTTCGAGAAAAGCTCCCCTTTACA
>QILZ01000289.1 GCA_003233545.1 Spirochaetales bacterium | reverse complement strand
TTCATCGATCAGAATTAATTTATTATCCGAAAGTCCGAATTCGTACTTTGTATCGACAAGAATCAATCCGTTCCTTCCGGCAATTTCACTCCCCCTTGCAAAGAGTTTAACGGCGGCTCCCTTTACCTGTTCCCAGAGTTCTCCCGTAACAATCCGCCTTTTTAAGATCTCCTGTTCCGATACAGGCTCATCGTGTGTGCCGCGTTCCCCCTTTGTCGACGGAGTTATAACCGGTGTATTAAACTTTTCGTTAAACCGCATCCCCTTGGGAAGTTTTATGCCGGAAACAGGCCTTCCCTCTTTATAATCCCTCCAGGCGGAACCTGTTAAATAACCTCTTACAACAAGCTCTACAGGTATTACTTCGCACTTATTTACCAGAACAGAACGAGGAGAAATCTCCTCCACAATATGATTCCCGATAATATCCGATGTCTTTCCAAACCAGAATAATGATATCCTGTTAAGAATTTCTCCCTTAAACGGAATGGTACTTAAAACCCTGTCGAAAGCGGATATCCTGTCTGTAGTGACAATAACGAGGTACCTGCCCAAGTCGTATATATCCCTTACCTTGCCCCTGATAAGGCGCAGGGTATCCGTAAATTTACCGCGGCCGCCCGGAACAGAAAAACCGGAGAGGTCCAGTGTTTCGACAGTTTCGGAAACGGCTGCAGAGATATCTTTTCTTTTCAACTTATATCAACCCTGTTTTTAATTATTCCGGAAATTAATCCATACTCCGAAGCTTCGTCCGCATTCATCCAGAAATCACGGTCCGTATCCTTTTCCACTTTGGATAAGGACTGGCCTGTTTCCTCCGAAATAAGCATGTTAATCTTTACCCTGAGCTTTTCAAGTTCCTTTGCATGAATCTCTATTTCCGTTGCAACACCTCTTATTCCGCTTAAAGGCTGATGTATGAGGTAATGAGAATTGGGAAGCCCGAGCCTGTCCTCCTCAGGCGATGCTAAAAGGATTATGGCTGCGGCACTTGCAACAAGCCCCATTCCGATCAGAACAACCTTCGGTTTAATGAATCGTATCATATCAAAAATTGCAAAACCTGCATCCGCATCCCCTCCCGGAGAATCTATAAAAACCTTAATCGGTTCATCATTTTCATCTTCCAAAAGCAGAAGCTGCCTTACTATCTTCTCCGCCAGGTTTTTGTTTATCTCTCCGGAGAGTAAAATAGTGCGGCTCTTTAATATCCGCTGCAGCATAAAGTTATCCTGCTGCTTTTCATCCTCATTGCTCCGGCCGGCGCGCTGATCTTTTATCTGTGTATGGAAATAATTCATAGTATTTATCCTTTCTTTCTGAAATTAGAATATATAATGTACAGAGATAAATTTCAACAAGAAACTCTTTATCTTTCCGCTTATAAGGCAGGTAATGTGCAAATAAAAAGGCCGGAGATATCTCTCCGGCCCTCCCTTAAACTTTCGTCCTCCAATTTTTGCTGGAGGTTGTGGGGCGAAAGGCTCCCAAAGTTACAATTATATTTTACTACACCGTTTCGAATTGTCAACATAAAATTAACATAAAACAATATTTTTCCATTGATATCTCTTTGCCATACTCTTACAATATTCCTGTAAGTTTTTATGGAGGAGCCGGATCTAATTCCCGGTTGACATTTTAGAGGAGATTAATATGACGGCAAACATTGGAGTAATCGGAGGAAGCGGACTTTACGGTATCGAGGGTGTGGAACTTATTAAGGAGATCGATATTCCCACACCTTTCGGAATGCCTTCGGATGTTATCTCGATTATTGATATGAACGGGCAAAAGACGGCTTTTCTTCCGCGCCACGGCAGGGGACACAGACTATTACCTACGGAAGTACCTTCCAAAGCCAATATCTGGGCACTAAAATACTTAGGCGTGGAGCAGATCGTATCGATAAGCGCCGTCGGTTCGTTAATCGAAGAGTATAAACCGGGTCATTTTGTGGTCTGTGATCAACTCATCGACAGGACTAAAAGCAGAACGAACAGCTATTTCGGTGAAGGTATAGCAGGACATGCCGAATTCGCAGAACCATTTTGTCCGGGCATGCGTGAGTCGATTCTGAAGGTACTCTCACAACATAAGCATCCATATCATAAGATGGGTACACTCGTAACCATGGAAGGGCCTCTATTTTCCACACGTGCCGAATCAGAACTCCACAGGAACTGGAAAGCACACCTTATAGGTATGACGGCATTGCCCGAAGCGAAACTTGCCCGTGAAGCGGAAATATGCTATGCAACAATCGCCATGGTAACAGACTACGACTGCTGGCGTAAAAATGAAGAAAGCGTATCCGTGGAGATGGTAATAAAAGTAATGGAGAATAACGTGAAGGCCGCAAAAGAGATATTACCCGATATTATCACTGCACTTAAGAGCAGGAAAGATTGTTCGTGCAGACATGCTGCGGAAAATGCGGTTATGACCGATCCTTTAAAAATACCTTATGAAACCATGAGAAAACTTTCACTTTTTTACGGTAAATATTGGAAGTAAATACTGTAAATAAAACTATAAGTCGAGATCATCAAGAACAGCGGGAAAATTGTTTGTCTCTTCCGCCTGCAATTTACCGTTTTCTTCCCTGATTATTAAGCCTGATGTCCCGATCTGCTTTTTTAAGAATTCAAGACCCTTTTTATACCCCAAAACAAATGCAGCTGTAGATAATGCATCTGCCCTCATGCATGAATTGCTTATAACCGTTACAGAAACAGCCCCGTGTGCAGGGTAGCCTGATGCAGGATTAATTATATGATTATAACGAACCCCGTTTTTCTCGAAGTACCGCTCATAGTCGCCGGAAGTGACTATTGAAATACGGGACGCCCTTGCCGCAGCAGCGCTGTTTTTATCCTTATCCTTACGCCCGAGAGATACTATCGTAACATACTCATTGTCTTTTCGCGGATGCTTTATGCCTATTTTCCATTTGGCATTTAGTTTTAACCCCTGCATGAGAATATCTCCGCCCGCTTCTATAAGAAACTGAGAATAGCCCAGTTTATTAAGATAATCCGCAATACCATCGACAATCGCACCCTTGGCTATTCCTCCCAAGTCGAGCCCCATGCCTTTGGGAAGAACAACAGTATTATTATCCGATATTTTCAGAAGTTTGTAATTAACCAGCTTTTTAATGCGTTCAATCTCTTTTTTTTCAGGAAGTTTCCCCCCATGGTCGAAATCCCATAATTTAGTTAACGGAAAAATAGTCGGATCGAAAGCTCCGCCGCTTTCACCGGCAATCTTTACAGCTTCCCTTATTATTCCGATAATCTCATCGGGCATAACCGCCCTGCCGGTGCTGTTGAGTTTATATAGGGGACTTGAAATATTTCTATGATCCAGAAGGCCGGTCTGACTGTCTACATATTTAAAGATAACATCCCATTTAGGTTCCGACCGGGAAACAATAATAATATGAAGCGGAATCGATTTTAAAAGGCCTGCCCTTTTATATACACGGGGTTTACATGATATAACAAAAAAAACAGACAGGAAAAGAACCGCGGCAAATGTGTACCTCCCTGCTCTCTTAAATTTCAATTTAAGTTACCTGTTCATGCCGGAGGGTTTAACGGACAGATCGAGTTTTAACCTGTCACGTAGTCCCTTAAAAGCTTTCAGTGTTATATCGACATCTTCCACGGAGTGTGATGCAGTAGGTATCATCCTGAAAAGTATAATACCCGGTGGAACAACAGGGTATGTAACTCCGGAAACAAAGACTCCGTAATCCTCTCTCAACATGGAGATCATGGACATGGCAATATCCTCGCTTCCCGCCGGAACATAGACAGGGGTTATCGGAGATTGAGTATCACCTATATCAAAACCAAGTTCCACAAGCCCGGCCTGAAGTCTCTTTGCTATCTTCCACATTCTCTCCCGCAGAGAACTGTTTTTTTCCAGAATATCCAGAGTAACGGAAAGGACCCTTACAAACACCATGGGTAAACTCTTAGCAAAGACATTCGTTCTGGCATTATAACGAATCCAGTCTATCACATCTGCTTCGCCCGCAGCGACACCGCCGATTGCAGCAAATGCTTTTGCAAAGGTTCCGAAATATATATCGATTTTATCCTGTACACCATAGTACTCTCCCGTCCCTTTACCGTTATCTCCCATAACACCAAACCCATGAGCATCATCTACAAATAACCTTGCCCCGTACTTTTCCTTTAATTCCGTTATTTTATCGAGCTTTGCAAGATCACCCTTCATCCCGAAAACACCCTCGGTAATAATTAATATTCCACCCTTTCTGTCTTTATTAATCGACTTCAGATGAAATTCAAGACTTTCCATATCGTTATGCCTGTACGGCCGGAAACGTTTACCGGCCGATGCAAGAACCGCGGCATCCACCATCGAGGCATGGGATAACTTATCGATCACGATAGTATCTTCCTTGCCTACAAGTGCGGAAATTGTCCCGATAACTCCAAGATAACCATAGTTATAAAGAATCGAAGCCGGTTTTTCCAGAAAAGAGGCAAGCCGTTTCTCCAATTCCATATGTTCCGAAGTGTTGCCTGTTAACAGTCTCGATCCCATCGGAGTAAATGTACCGTATTCCTCTACCGCCTTTAAAGCCGCTTTTTTTACTTCTTCATTTCCTGCCATACCA
>QILZ01000301.1 GCA_003233545.1 Spirochaetales bacterium | reverse complement strand
ACACGGCATTCATCGAGTACGAATGATGAAGAGGAAGTAATGCATAAAAAACATCCGTTTTCAGTACATGGAGCAGTGTTTGAGAAAGAAAAACATCACTTACAATATTTTTATGGGTAAGCACAACCCCTTTTTCGTTTCCTGTTGTGCCCGAGGTAAAAAGTATTGCAGCGATATCATTTTCACCGGAAACTGCCGCTTTATCTTTTACCTCTGCAGGAATATCAAAAACGTAGCCCGGCTTTGCTCCGGAAAGCGAAAGAAACGTAAGGAGTTTTTTTATCCTTTAAACGGTCATACTTCTCTTCATCTGCAATAAGGCCCTTAACACCTGCAAAATCCATTAAATGTACAATCTTTTCGGGTTCGAGCTGATAATCTATCGGCACAACGATACCGCCCGCAGAGAGAACGGCAAGGTAGCTTACGGCCCACTCGGGAGAATTCTTACCGGTCAATGCTACTCTGTCACCTTTTGCAATTCCGTTTCCGGTAAGATATGCGGAGATCTTCTCTGCCTTTTCCAGGGCCTCTCTGTAATTAAGCGAGAGATAATCCGGATCGAATGATACAAAACAGGGCCTGTCCGGGTATCTCTGTACTGTAATCCTGAAAAGCCTGTCTATTGCAGGCCAACGGCCTGTAAACATCTTATTGCGATAGGCGTCTAAAAACTTCCAGGTTTCGCGTTCCTCCGTATCATGCATGAATGGCCTGCCCGTCCGCCGCTCTCATAGCCTCCATGACCGCTTCGGATAATGTGGGATGAGCATGAATCATTCCGGCAATATCCTCCGGGAGTAACTCTGCGGTTTCCGCAAGCAGAACTTCATGTATCAGTTCCGTTGCATCGGATCCGATAATATGGGCACCTAATATCTCCTTTGTATCCGGGCTGTAAAGTATCTTAACAAGACCGTCCGGTTTTTCCACTGCAACAGCCTTTCCTGCTCCCCGGTAGGGAAATACAGCTTTATTGTACTCTGTCCCCTGCTCTTTAAGATACATCTCTGTCCGTCCGAAACTGCCGATCTGCGGTTCGCAATACACTCCGGAAGGTATATGCACAGGATTAATCCGGGCAGGAGGCTTTTTGCCGGCTATGTATTCTACTGCGGTTTCTCCCTCTTTCGATGCCACATGGGCAAGCATGGGAGAATTTATCACATCGCCGATAGCAAAAATACCGGATGCCGAGGTCTCGTAGTAATCGCCGACAGGTATAAAACCCTTCTTAAGAACAATACCTGCTTTATCCAGCCCTATATCCTCTGTGTTCGGAGTTCTGCCCACAACAACGAGCATCTTTTCCGCACTTATGGTTTCCTCTCCGCCGTCTGCTCCACGGATAAGTACATTTACCGAATCCTTTCCCTTTTTAAGCGACAGGGCTTTTGTGGATGTGTATGATTTTATGCCGCGCTTCCTGAAAGAACGGGCAAGTACTGCTGAAATTTCCCTGTCTTCGAGCGGGAGCAGTGATTCCATCATCTCCACGAGTACAACCTTTACTCCGAAAGAGCTCAATATATGCGCAAATTCAACTCCGATTGCCCCTGCACCGAGAATAATCATACTCCCCGGAAGCTTCTCCATCATAAGAGCACCGGTAGATGAAAGAATCAAATTCCCATCAAACTCAAATCCCGGAATTTCACGCGGCCTTGAACCGGAGGCCACAATAATATTCCTGCCCTTTATAATTTCTCCGTTATCCAGTTTTACAGCACCGGGACCCTGAATCCGGGCAGTACCCGGGATAAAGTCCACATGATTCTTCTTAAGGAGAAACAGTATACCCCTCGATAACGTATCCGCAGCCTTTCTCGATTTCTCAAAAACCAACTTATAGCGGAATCCGGAAACATCTGCGGAAACACCTAACTCCTTTAGTCCGGCAATAGAAGAAAATACCTCCGCCTGATGAATAAGACTCTTGGACGGAATACACCCGATATTAAGACACACTCCGCCCGGTTTTTCCTTTTCAATCACGCAGGCTTTTAAACCTGACTGGGCGGCACGTATCCCGGCCACATAGCCCCCGGGGCCCGATCCTATAATAACAACATCATAAACCTTACCTGCTTCCATAGACATGCTCCTTTAATAATTTCCGGCATTGTTAACTGTAATGCCATATTTCTATTATATTTTTAAAAGATATTCCAGTTAAAAAAGGATGTTATAAGGTTCCTCGATGCATTCCTTAAGTTCATGCAGAAAAGCCGCACCGGCAGCCCCGTCGATTACCCTGTGATCACAGGACAGGGTGAGCTTTACAACAGGAATTATACCGATCCTCTCCGTGCCTTCGGATTCTCTGCCTGTAACAGCCGGCTGCCGCATTATCTCTCCCACTGCAAGGATTGCAGAACCCGGCGGATTAATAATCGCAGTAAACTCCTCGATGCCGAAGGAACCCAGATTACTTATTGTAAAGGTCGCATTTAGATACTCCGAAGGAGCAAGCTTTCCCTCCTTAGCTTTCAGGATAAGGCCTTTAAGCTCCCGGTCGATAGCTATTATTCCCTTATGCCCGCATTCCCTTATAACAGGTGTTATCAAGCCATCATCCAGAGCTACTGCAAGGCCTATATCGGAACTTCCGAACCTTTCAATCGATTCTCCCCGCCACGAAGAGTTTACCTCCGGATGTTTTACAAGCACCCCGGCCGTTATTTTTAAAAGGAAGGCATTCAGGGATACCTTCTCCGCAAGCTTTTTATTAAGCTTTTCCCGTGCGGCAAGTAATCGTTCTGCGTTTACAGTTACTTTCAGGTAGTAATGCGGAGCAGAGAATTTGGATTCGGCCATGCGTTTAGCGATAGCTTTCCGTATAGCGCCGACCCTGACCGTTTCTCCCCTTAACCCGCTTCCCGGTTCGACGGATTTTATCCGGCCGGCCGGGACTGACCGGACAGCGCCGGCGGTAAACCCCTCCAGGTCACGTTTAATAACTCTTCCTTCCGGCCCGGTTCCTTTAACGGAAGATAATTCTATTCCTTTCCGCTTTGCAATTACACGTGCTAAAGGCGAAGCTTTAATTCGCTGTTCTTCTTTTAATCCGGCAATCCCGTTCGAATCTTCTCCCTTTACTGCCTTGTTTTTACCCCTGCCGGCTTCGATATCCGCCAGCATTGCGGAAATATCCTCATTCTTCTCTCCCGAAACAGCTATAACCTCACCTATGGAAGCCTCATCCCCTTCGGGCACGACTATTTTAAGAATTGTTCCGTTATTAAACGCCTCATATTCCATTGCAGCTTTGTCCGTTTCCACTTCACAGATAATATCACCGGATACAAATGAATCCCCTTCTTTTTTAACCCAGTTTATAATTGTACCGCTCTCCATTGTAGGTGACAGAGCAATCATCTCTATTTTTTCAGCCATTTCTTTTTCTCCGTATTACCCTGATCCGTATAGAGTACCCTTTTTACTGCCGCAGCTATCTTCTCAGCGGAAACCTGGGCGGCAAGTTCGAGCTTGTGATTATAAGGCATTGGCACATCTTCCAGAGATACAAGCTCTACAGGCGCATCGAGATCATCAAAGCAGTTCTTAGACACAAGCCATCCTATGTACGATCCCACACCTGCAAAAGGCCACGCTTCGTCCACTACCACACATCTGTTGGTCTTTTTAACCGAACTAAAAATTACCCCGCTGTCCAGGGGACGTATCGAACGGATATCCACAATCTCTATATTTATCCCCTCTTCTTTCAGCTGTTCGGCAGCTTCCAGCGCCATATGTACGGGCCTGGAAAAACATACAACAGTCGCATCGTTACCCTCCCTTTTTATATCCGCCTCTCCGAGCGGGACCAGGTACTCATCATCGGGCACATTGCCCTTTAAGCTGTACATAAGCTCGGATTCAAGGAAAATAACAGGATTATTATCCCTGACCGCAGATTTTAAAAGCCCCTTGGCATCATAGGGTGTAGAAGGTGCGGCAACCTTTAAACCCGGAATATGTGCGTAGAGAGACTGAAAAGCCTGTGAATGCTGAGCTGCAAGATATTCGCCAGGCCCGTTCGGACCTCTGAAAACAACAGGAATTTCAACCTGCCCTCCTGACATATACCGTGTTTTCGCCGCATTATTTATAACCTGGTCTATCGCCATCAGGGAAAAGTTAAATGTCATCCATTCCACAATCGGACGTAAACCGGCCATAGCAGCACCTATACCGATCCCGGTAAAACCCTCCTCCGAAATCGGGGTATCTATTATTCTCTCTTCTCCGTACTTCCCGAGCAGCCCCTGGCTTACCTTGTACGCACCATTGTACCGGGCGACCTCTTCTCCCATAAGAATAACATCCTTATCCCTCTCCATCTCTTCATCCATGGCCTGGCGTAAAGCCTCTCTGAATGTAATCACAGGCATACTTTTCCTCTCCTCATTAAGCAATGACCTTCCGCTAATATCCGTTCTATGAAAAAACATCTCTATACAGAGCCGCAGGTTCCGGTTCGGGACTCGAATCTGCAAATTCCACCGCTTCGCTGATCCTTTCGCCTATCCGCCTTTCCAGATTCTCATAATCATCGTCATCCATTACTCCCGCTTTTTTCATTATTCCTCTTAATATCAACACCGGGTCCTTTTCCTTGTAGGCAGCAAGTTCATCTTTTGTGCGGTACTTTGCCGGATCGCTCATCGAATGTCCTTTATACCTGTACGTTTTAATTTCATAAAACCTGGGGGAAGCTTCTTTTCGAATCTCCTTAACAGCATACAGAATTTCATCATATACCTCTAAAACATTCATGCCATTAAGCTGTTTCCCGGGAATGCCATAGGATGCACCCATTATCGAAAAATCCTCCACAGCGGAAACTCTCCGAAAATCCGTTCCCATTCCGTACTGATTATTCTCGCATATATAGATAACAGGCAGGTTCCATATCTTTGCCAGATTCAGACTTTCATGAAATGCACCCTGGTGGATTGCTCC
>QILZ01000016.1 GCA_003233545.1 Spirochaetales bacterium | reverse complement strand
CTAACCGTTAAAGCGGCGGAGAAGAGGTTCCTGCATCAACTGGACGAAAAAGAATTGCTGGCTGTTGCAGAAGGATGGCACGATGCGGCAAAGGCTATAGTCACTGTTATGCCGGAAATCGGACGGGAAACAGCATATAATATAATTACGCATAACGGCCCGGGAGACGGTTTGTACTTTGAATTTCTTCCGTATACCCAGGAAATGGGCGGTCTGGAAAAATCAGGCTTTTATATATGCGAAGGGGAACCTGTACAGGCTGTAAAAACACTTAAAGGGCTTCCGGTAATAAAGGAATCGACCGGACCGGGAAGCATAAAGTCCGTAAGTGACAGCAGCCCGGAGAGGAATACATGATAGGGGACAAACTGGTAATCGAAGACTATCATACAAAAATAGCAGTAGAGCTGTATAAGCTTCTGCTGCCGAAAATCAAGAGGGGTCTTACAGTTTCTATTGCCGGAGAATCGGGTTCCGGGAAATCGGAGCTTGCTTCGGAATTAAAAAGAGAATTGGAAGAACACGGAATCAGGGCAGGTATACTTCAGCAGGATGATTATTTTGTGTTTCCTCCGAAAACGAATCATGAGATGCGGAAAAAAAATATAGATCAGGTAGGACTCTATGAGGTAAAACTGGATTTTATGGATTCCAACCTTCGTTCGTTTAAACGAAACGAAGGGCCTGTCTATAAGCCGCTTGTAATCTTTGGTCAGGATAAAATTACAGCGGAAGAGATGGATATAGAAGGTCTGATGGTACTCATCGCAGAAGGAACATATACATCACTTCTTAAGTACATAGACTTAAGAATATTTATAAACAGGGATTACAGAGAAACCCTCGACTCACGAAAAAGACGTGCAAGAGATAAATTTGAACCTTTTATTGCGGAAGTTTTAAAACGGGAGCATAAAATAATTGCTTCTCATAAAAGTATGGCTGATATTATAATTCCTTCTGACTTTAAGATGCTGGAAATTAAAAAAAGACCGAAAAATGCTTGACATAATAGATGAATATTCCATAATTGTTATTATGGAAACGTTTCCATATCTGATATTTAAGAGGGTGCACGATTTATTGTGCCGGCAGCCGTTTTAAGAGTTTAAACAGGAAAGATCGGACGGTATGCCCGATTAAAATATTATCTAAGGAGGCTACTAATGAAAAAGCTATTTTGTATCCTGCTTGCCTTGCTGATTTTTGTCCCGTTATTTGCGGGAGGAAAACAGGAAGCTACAGGAGCCGGGAAAGGACCTGTTGTAATAACAGTGTGGTTTCATTCCGGTAAAGGCGAAGAAAGAGCGGTGCTGAATGCTCAGGTAAAGGAGTTTAACTCCATGCAAAATGAGGTTCAGGTAAAAGCAATAATGCTGCCGGAAGGTTCCTATAACCAGCAGGTAAGCGCTGCATCGTTGGCAGGCAAGCTGCCTGATCTTCTGGATTTTGACGGACCTAATCTGTATAACTATGCATGGTCAGGCCATCTCATTCCTCTTGATCCCTACATCTCTACGGATTTAAAGTCCGACCTGCTCCCTTCTATTGTTGCTCAAGGGACCTATGGCGGGAAAATGTATGCACTCGGTACATTTGATTCCGGCCTTGCTATATGGGGCAACAAAGCGTATCTTAAGGAGGCGGGGCTAAGAATTCCTACCGGAATAAAAGATCCATGGGATTTAAATGAGTTTAATACTGCTTTAAAAAAGCTTAAAGCTCTTGATAAAGTAACGTATCCCATCACCTTTAAAATGAATTATGGTCAGGGCGAATGGTATACCTATGGATTTTCGCCGATAATACAGAGTTTCGGGGGAGACCTTATTAACCGCAGCAATTATCAATCTGCAGACGGAGTATTAAACGGTCCGGAATCCGTAGCTGCCATGAAGTGGTTCCAGAGCCTGTTTAAAGACGGTTATGCAAATGTAAAACCTGCCGGTGATGATGATTTCTATGGTAAAAAGACGGCTGCGCTTTCTTATGTGGGACACTGGATGTATGGACCGATCAGCAAGGGTCTGCCCGGTAATTTTGTACTTCTTCCGATGCCTGAATTCGGTAAAAAGGTTGTAACCGGAATGGGTTCGTGGTGTTGGGGGATAACCACAAAGTCAAAGCATCCTAAAGCGGCATGGAAATTCTTAAGCTACCTGATGCAGCCCAGCCAGATTCTCTTAATGACTAATGCAAACGGAGCTGTACCTGCACGCAAATCCGCTCTGGCACTGTCAAAACTTTACGGAAAGAACGGGACTCTTGAACTATTTGCAGAGCAGCTTAATGCAGGCCTCGGAATGCCCAGACCGAAAACTCCTGCTTATCCGACAATCACTACAGCTTTTGCAGAAGCCGTCCAGAATATCGTTACCGGAGCCGATGTAAAAACACAACTTGATAAAGCAGCAGCGAAGATAGATCAGAATATAAAGGACAACAATGGGTATCCCATTCACAAATAGAGATTCTGCGGAATATAATACAGCGATAGAAATTCACTATAGAACCTGTGAATATCTATAGTTTCAGCAAGATTAAGCCGGGGGCAGAGAGGGTATTTCCCTAAAACTCCCGGTATTAATTTTTAGAGGAGAACTATAATGAAGGTAGAAGAAACTTCACCGGAAGTATCGGTGGAAATTGCAGAAAAAGTACCGGGAGTTAATTTCGGCAGCCTTAAATCGCAAAAGAGACGTGAGGTTATAACTGCATGGCTCTTCTCTGCTCCATCACTTACACTTCTCGTGGTCTTTCTAATCGTTCCCTTTGTAATGGCCTTTATCTTTTCTCTGACAGACCAGAGATTAATACCAAACCGCTATGTGCCAACTGCATTTATTGGCTTAAGAAACTATTTAAGACTGTTTTCCGATGATGCTTTCTACCGGGCAATATTTAATAACTTCCTGTTTGCTATCGTTGTTGTCCCGACACAGACAGCTTTTGCTCTGCTCCTTGCCGTCCTGATAAATCAAAACCTTAAAGGTGTAAGAATTTTCAGAACAATCTACTTTAGTCCGGTTGTAATTACAATGGTTGTCGTTGCTGTTGTCTGGTCCAATTTATTTAATCCCGGGCAGGGATTTATAAATCAATTTCTAAAATTTATTAGTTTCGGGCGGATTAAACCTCCGGGATGGCTTACAGACACTCACTATGCTTTCCCTGCGATAATGATTCTTTCTGTCTGGCAGGGGGTTGGATTCCAGATGATAATATTTCTTGCAGGACTTCAGGATATTCCCGCCGAACTCTACGAAGCTGCACGTGTGGATGGAGCAAACAAACAACAGCAGTTCTGGTTGGTAACTCTGCCGCAGCTTAAAAATACAACAATTTTTGTTTTTTTAACTACAACCATTTTAGCGTTTAAACTCTTTACGCAGGTGTGGGTTTTAACAAAGGGCGGGCCTCAGAATTCGACAATGACAACAATTGTACTACTGTACCGGCAGGGTTTTATCCAGTTAAATGTAGGCTATTCATCTACAATTGCGGTTGTTTTCTTTTTTATTGTCCTGATGATTTCAATTCTGCAGAGAGTATTCTTAAAAGAGCAAAGGAGGTAGATGGTAGAATGGCTCGATCAAAAAGAATAAAAGTCAAAACAGTAATGATTTTTAAAAACTTCATTAAGTATTTCATACTAATCGCTCTTGCCCTCTTTTTTCTGTTTCCGGTTGTATTCATGTTTGTATCATCTGTAAAAACCAATGAAATGCAGGTAGTTTCTGATATGAGCAGTTTCCGGGGTTTTATTCCCTATGGAGCTCTCGGAATTAAGAATTATATTAATGTCTTCCGCGAAATGCATTTCGGCCGGTTTATGTTTAACTCTCTGTTTATAACTTCGATTACCGTGCTTGCAGGTATGGTTTTTAACAGTATGCTTGCCTTCTCACTTGCACGTCTTCACTTTAAGGGGCAGAGGTTTATTGTTTCCATAGTAGTGGCATTGATGATTATACCGATAGAATCTGTTGTTATACCGATGCTTCTCATGGTAAACACAGTAGGGTGGATAGACAGCTATCAGGTCCAGATTTTTCCCTTTATAGCAGAACCATTCTTTATTTTTCTCTTTTACCAGTTCTTTATAGGAATTCCATACGATTTCGATGAAGCGGCTGTTGTCGATGGTGCAACCCCATCGATGATTTATTCAAGGATAATTGTTCCTCTATCGCGCCCCGTTTTTGCTTCGGTTTTAATACTTCAATCAATGTTCAGATGGAATGAATTTCTATGGCCATTGATGGTTACACAGGGTCCGAAGTACCGCCCTTTAACCGTTGCCATGCAGCAGTTCTTTAGTCAGGACCCCAGGCTGTGGGGAGAGATATTTGCATTTGCCTCTATGGTAACACTTCCTCTTCTTATCCTGTTTCTTTTTTTCCAGAAGTGGTTTATACAGTCGGTAGCTTCCAGCGGCATAAAAGGATAATTCTGCTTTGTACAATTATAATCCCTGCCATGATTGTACATAATATTGTTCTGTATATATAATATGGTATTCTCATAACGGAGGTAGATAGTGAGCATAATACATACATATTGTGGGCAGCCGAGCTATACATTAAAGAGCAGTCTGGCAGATGTACAGATAAGTGTGCAGGGGGGGCATCTTACTGCGGATTTTTATGATGGAAGCGGAGAGAGAAAAAAGATAACTCCGTACTTTACAGCTCCCTGGTGGAAGGAAGCGCCATATACAG
>QILZ01000058.1 GCA_003233545.1 Spirochaetales bacterium | reverse complement strand
GAGTAGTTAAGATGCTTTGGCCCGGATGAATCCGCAGTAATAAAAGGGAGATTGATATCGGTCGACTGCGTACTGGAAAGTTCGATCTTCGCCTTTTCCGAAGCTTCTTTTAGCCTCTGCAGGGCCATTCTGTCCTTTGAAAGGTCGATGCCGTAATCCTTCCTGAAATTATTTACTAACCAGTCGATAATACGCTGATCAAAGTTATCTCCGCCTAAGTGTGTATCACCGTTTGTAGATTTTACTTCGAAAACACCATCACCGAGTTCGAGAACCGATATATCGAATGTTCCACCGCCTAAATCATAAACGGCGATTTTTTCTTCCTTTCCGTTCTTACTGAGCCCGTAAGCCAGCGCCGCTGCCGTAGGTTCATTTACAATTCTCTTTACATTTAATCCGGCTATTTTACCGGCATCCTTTGTCGCCTGACGCTGTGCATCGTTAAAATATGCGGGAACGGTAATAACGGCATCGGTTACGGTTTCCCCCAGATAATCCTCCGCTGTCTTTTTCATCTTCTGCAGAATAGCAGCGGATATCTCCGAAGGTGAGTATTTTTTACCTGAAATTTCGATTCTGACATCATTTCCAGAGTCGATAATTTTATACGGCACCATCTTTATCTCCTCCGGAACTTCAACGAATCTTCGGCCCATAAAACGTTTTATGGAATATACCGTATTTTCCGGGTTCGTTATCATCTGATTTTTAGCCGGCTGGCCTACCAGTCTTTCCCCCTTATTTGTAAAAGCCACTATAGAAGGTGTAGTCCTCTGCCCTTCCGAATTCTGAATGACAGCAGGTTCTCCCCCTTCCATTACAGCTACACATGAATTTGTTGTTCCAAGATCGATTCCAATTATCTTACCCATTTTCTTTCTCCTTAGTCGTTCTCGTTTTTATTCTCTTTATTATCTTCTGCCTGCTTAAGGTTCTCATCCCCCTTTTTCTCGAGAACTGCAACAGGTTTTGCAACCTTTACCCTGGCAGGTCTTAATAATCTTTCATGAAGGTAATATCCCTTCTGATAATCTTCCAGAACCACAGAGTCCTTATACGATTCGCTCTCTTCACTTGCGATTGCCTCATGCTTATCCGGATCAAACTTTTCACCTTGTGAAGAAAACCTCTTAAGCCCCCATCTGTTTTCCAGCATCGCAGTCATCTGTTTTTCGATAAGACTGATGCCCTGGAGAAACGCTTCAAAATCCTTGGAGACTTCCGCCGACTGAATTGCTCTCTCGAAATCATCTATTATACCTGTCAGATCGAGCAGAAGCTTTGAATTTGCATACCGGATAGAATCTTCCTTCTCCCTGGACATCCTCTTTCTGAAATTCTCAAAATCAGCCTGTTTTCTTAACAGCTGATCCTTTAATGCACTATTTTCCTCTTCCAGTTCTTTTATCCTCTCCTGCAGTAATTTTAACCCGGCCGCTTTATTATTCCGCTCTTTATCTTCCCTGCTCCGGATCTTACCATTGCCTTCCTTCCCGATGCCTTCTTTTAATTTGTTTTCTGAAAATTCAGCATTCTTAAGATTATCTGCAGATCCTGCACCGGCTCTTTCGCCGTGCATTTCCCTATTACTTTTCTTCGACATTTTTTCCACCTGTGAATCTTGCTTTTCTCATAAGATAATAAGCCTATTACAGTGACGTCAAGTTTTTTTACAAAAAGGAGATAAGTACGCTTTTAACCTGCAGTGCTTAAAAATAATCAGACGTATAGAAAAATAACCGTAAAGGCAATATACAAGACATACAGCATCAAAAGTACAAATCCTTTCCAGCGTTCCAGTTTATACCCCATCCGCATTAATCCCAGCATAAGAAATACGGCGGCCAGTTCCCAGGGAAAAGCGAAATAGATTATTTTCCTGGATACATGTATGGGATGTACAATGGATGCAGTGCCTATAATCCATAGAATATTCATAATATCCGCACCAATAATATCTCCGACAGCGAGATCGCCGTATCCCCTGCGGGCAGATATGATACAGGTGGCAATCTCAGGCAAAGAGGTACCTATGGCAACCACTGTCAACCCTATGACAGCTTCCGAAATACCCATGTACGATGCAATAAAAACAGCCGAATCTATGAGGAATTCACTGGCAATTATAACACCGGCAACTCCGGCTGCGAATCTTAAAACCTGGACGGCAAGGGAACCGGCTTTTATATGCGCCTGAACCTCTCCTGTTACCTCTTTCTGGTACTTTTTTCCGTCCTTAGTCTTAAGTTTTTTTTCGCTCCATACTACAATGAACAAATAGCCGATGAATGCCGCTAAAAGAATTATTCCTTCCGCTCTGGATATTACTCCGTTAAATGCCATTAGAAATGAGAGTATACTGACCGCAATAAGAAGTATTCCCGCACTCTTTAATACCCTCGATTCCACCTTTATTGCAACAGGAGCAACAATAATACCAAGGGCAAGGGCAAGAGCGTTATCCGCAATAACGGAACCCAGAGCATTACCCAGCGCAATCTCCGGCTTGCCGCGCAGAGAGGATAGAACCGATACTGTAAATTCAGGAGCAGTTGTCGCAAGACTTACCAGCACGATCCCTATAACAACTTTGGGAATCTTAAGATAAAAAGCGATACCCACCGATCCGTCCACAAGAAAATCAGCACCCTTTGTCAAGATATAAAAACTGATAAAGAGTACGATAAAATTTATATAGATATTTGCCGGGATCAGTCCCATCTAACCACCTGTTAATTGGGAATTCTTAGTCTTCATGCTTCTTTTTTATTTCCTCCATCGTTTTTTCCATTTTATCGATTTTTTTAATGACATCGTTCAGTCTCCATTCGAGAGAAGATAAAATCCAGAACTCAAAGTGGTTTACCTTTGCCTCATTACTTAAGAAATAGGCTATTTTCAGGGAAACAAAGAGAACCCCGATCTCCATCGATACCAGCCTCGGAAATCCTTCGAACAGCAGGGCGGCTATAAATGCCGCAACAACAAGAATAACAAAAATAATATTGGCGGCTTTCTCCCCTTTTGTCGGTTTCCCGCCGATACGCCCGACGACCTCTCTTATTCTGTCACGTTCCTTTAAAAATTCCCTGATTTCATCTTCGTTCATTAAAAGCCTCCGATTTTACTCCTCTACAAGATCAAAAATCCGTGATGCCTTTACAAAAAGCATCGACGGAAAGTTCTCGAATTTTTCAAGTTCCCTTGTAAAAAACAACCTGTCGAGAGAAAACAGCCTTGCCAGTCCTCCCTTTTTTTCACCCGGGATTCCCATGAGGATAAGCAGAGCATCATCCGAATATTTAACCATACTTTCATGAATCGGTTTATCATCATCCTGTATAACAAGAACCTCACCCGACAAACGCGCCCTGCTTATTATATATGCGAGCATAGCCATAAGATTACCGTTTTCTTCCCCCTTCCACCACACATCTATCCGCCTGCTCTCCGTACCCTTTTTCCCGTGTTTGTAGAGAAGGATGTTAACTTCCATGCGGATTAATTTTTCAATTATTTCAATATAATTAAGCCTTGCGTCTATGGGGAGAAGGGCTGTATTTATGCGGAAACCTCCGGGAAGGGCACTCTGAATAATAGACATAATGGAAAGATCGTAATTATCATCCGGTACGGGTAATTCTGTACTATTCTTCTCCGGGTTTGAGGTTTTAATTATGTTATGCATTACAAGTCCCTGATAGCGTGCGATCCTCTCTCCCATATCGATGCTATGCATTACCATGTCTTTTCTGTCGCCGAAACTAAAGGCACTTACTATCGGACGCCAGTTCTTTGTTCCCTGCACTATACGATTCATATGCTTAAAGCCCCAGTTAATACCGCTGAACAAAACGCCCCACCATACACCTTCCAGTTTATTCTGCGATTTATACTTTAAGAGAAGTATGAATATCATTGTTTTAGAAACAGCTACACCTATCCCGACCCGGATATTAAAAAGCGCGATTACCGGCATATACATAACAAATCCGTAAAGGGAAATTGCCCAATGCCCGCGGGAAACAGGCCGAAAACTCGGATTCCCGCTGATACGCTCTAAAAAAGCTGCAAAGTTAACCCAGCCATAGACAATTAAAAAGCAGATTCCGACCACCATGGAAGCCCGTTTAATATCTCCCGACCAGATTACCGGCAGAATAATAAGATAGACCAGAACAGCAGCCCACCTGGGTTCTTTTCCCTGCCTTTTAAAATCTCCGGATAGAAAGTTAAGTATTTTCGGCAGTATGCGGTCCTGAGCAAGAGCCTGGGCTGTTCCGGGAGCTGTCATAAAATACGAAAGGGCGGATGAACCCGTTGCCACAAATATTCCTGTTAAGAGTAGAACCGCAATAACAGGGATTCCGGAAAAAACATCTACTACGGATGGAATCTGTCCATTAGCCGTAACCGCAAGCAGTTCGGGTTTGATGAGCGCATAGATACCTGTTACAGCAAGATAGATGAAAAATGTAATTCCAATGGAAATAATAAGCGCCATTTTCCAAAAACCCATCATTCCGGTAAGCATGGGAAGAATCAGAAAAAGAACAGCCCCGAGTATCGCCTCGAAGGAAGGAACATAAACACCGGCAAATGTACCGAAAAGCTGTTTCTTTTTCCCGGTGTTGTTATTAACTGTCTTCAGCATTTTAAGAGAATAGCCTATTAACACAGGTTATAGCAAGGCTTAATATTGACAAGGATATGCAAAAGAGCTTACCATAACGGC
>QILZ01000243.1 GCA_003233545.1 Spirochaetales bacterium | reverse complement strand
GAGTTCCGTCATCAAACCAAACAATAATCTCATTAATTGTATGGGAACTATAAAAAACCATACCACTGCAAACCGGTATCCAATAACTAAGTATTGTCTCACTGGGTTTAACTGTTAATGCAACATCCGGATAATATGTTCCATAACCATCATCGTATTTAAAATAAATTGTGATATTCGGTCTGAATTTCGTAATCGTCTTTTCTGTATTATTAGTAATATCAAATTTTAATGCAATAGCGTCTCCATTGTAATAATCAGTATATTCTAAATATTTTAATTCTAGAGGATCAGGTTTTGGCTCTGTAAAATCACAAGAAAATAGAAAAGGTAAAATTATCAATACTATTATGAAAATGTATAGTCTTGACATATATATCTCCAAGAAATTTATTAAAAGCGATACTACTTATCTAATAGATAGTTCTTAGCTTTTAAAAATCAATAATATTTTCCAGTATAATACAAATATCGATATTAGCAAGACCTATATTTCAAATTATACATTTTTTGCGGGTCGGTTCTGTTATTGTATTCTTATTTAACCACCTTATTCGGGGTAATAACATCACCCTTCTGTTCAATTTTCTGTATAATCTGCCTTTTTTACTTCTACCGGTGCACTCTTTATCTTCCGGGTGTTAGCGGATTCGTTGAATGATATATCTACTTTATCAAGCTTTACTTGTTGTAGATTGATTTTATCACTTTTCTACCCCCCCCCATAAGGAAAATATTCCTCCAGCCATTCACCTTTCTTTTCCTCTGGTATATCAGCGATATGCTGCTAATTGGAAGATTAGTTCCCCATTATTCCTAAACTTTTCAAGTTAGTATCCTGTGAACTTGATCCTGTTTTCCTATAACTACCATGTTTAATTTGCTCTTTCAATATTTCCCCTGCCTTACGTTCTGCCCGTACCTCGATTTCTTCAGCTTGCCGTATAACACCCGCCGCTTCACCTGTAAGAAAGGTGTAGTAAAAAAGACAATAAAAAATCAGAAGGATTATACAGCCTTTTATGATAAATCATACAGGAGTGCTTACGGAAGATTTTTATGCAAGGCCTGCGCATTTTTACAGAGATGAAATGCTTAATAACATTTTGTTTGGTTAGAAATCTTCATAAATATAAAGCGTTTAAGCAATAGTGTAAGCAAATATATTGTAAAAATAGTGGTAATTAATAAAAATAGATACTAATAAGTATTGACAAAACAGCAATAGTGGTAAATAGTAATCTTCTATGAGCACTGTAATGATCGTAAAAAGTAGTTGTACTAACTGGTGGTGGCAGGTATACGGGGAGAGGCCGTGGTCTGCTTAAGTTAGTTTTAAAAAAGAGGCCGCAGGCGGTTTCTCTTCCTTAAAACGAGGAGAAGCTGCCTGCGGTTTTTTTATATCCGGGCGGATGCCCGGTTTTTTTTGGAAAAAAATATTTTACAGGAGGTCAATTATGACAGAAAGAATCTATCAACTATCCACAAGGGAAATACCGAAGAAATGGCTGAACATACTTCCTTCGCTTCCCAAACCGCTGGAACCGCTCCGCAATCCGAAGGACGGCACACCTGTTCCCTTAGAGGCCATGAAACCCCTGTTTGCAGAGTCTCTCCTCGAGCAGGAAGTTTCTACACAGAGAATTATTCCGATTCCTGAGGATATTCTAAAGGTTTATTCACTGTACAGACCGACTCCCCTTATAAGGGCAAAATTTTTAGAAGAAGCCCTTGGTACACCTGCAAAGATATTCTTTAAAAACGAGAGTATTTCTCCGACAGGAAGCCACAAACCCAATACGGCAATAGCACAGGCTTACTACAATGCAAAAGAGGGTATCAAATTCCTGACAACAGAAACCGGTGCGGGACAGTGGGGCAGTGCGCTGTCCTTTGCAGGTGCACACTTTAATGTCAATGTAAAGGTCTTTATGGTACGTGTTTCCTACGAACAGAAACCGTACAGACGGGTAATGATGCAGAGCTACGGAAGCAATGTATGGGCAAGCCCCTCCGATCAGACGGAAATAGGCAGAAAATTCCTTGAAGACGATTCCAACAAACCGGGTTCTCTCGGCATGGCAATCAGCGAGGCCGTGGAACTTGCAGTAAAAGACCCCAAAACGCACTATGCCCTCGGTTCCGTACTGAATCATGTACTCCTCCATCAGACGGTTATTGGTCTGGAGGCACGTACTGTTCTGGAAGAATTGGGTCTTATGCCGGATATAATAATAGGCTGCCATGGAGGAGGAAGCAATTTCGGCGGTATTATGCTTCCGTTCCTCGAGGATAAATTGGAAGGTAAAAGAGACATAGATATTATCGCATCGGAACCGATGGCATGTCCGACTCTAAGCAGGGGTGTATATGCATACGATTACGGTGATTCCGGGAAATACATTCCCCTGACAAAGATGTATACTCTCGGACACAGCTTTGTTCCCCCGAAAGTACATGCAGGCGGACTCAGGTACCACGGCGCCTCTCCCATCACTTCTCTGCTTACCCATGAAGGAGTTATAAGGGCGGAAGCACTTCATCAAATAGAGACATTCGAAGCTGCCGTACTTTTTGCAAAAACCGAGGGAATTATCCCTGCCCCGGAATCCGCCCACGCAATCGCCTCTGTTATACGTCAGGCAAAAAAATGCAGGGAAACGGGCGAAGAAAAGGTAATTCTGTTTAATCTTTCCGGACACGGCCATTTCGACATGGCGGCATACGAAGAATATTTCGCCGGAAATCTCATAGATTATGATTACCCGAAGGAGCAGATTAGAAAAGCCGAAGCAGAACTGCCCGAGGTTCCTGATAACTAGCGGGCAGTACCTGCCTTATTGTAAATATTGTGCCGGTAATAATCGGGCGGAGTTTTATACATGAATTTATACATAAAACGAAACTTTGCCCTTTTATACTGTTGCCGATAATCTTTCTATATTTTTCCTGTACTCATCGGGGAATTCCAGTATTTTATGACGCGAAAGGGAACCGGAAACAATTTCCATAACACCCTTCGGGATACCGTACAGCCCGGAAAGATACTTAATCAGCTCCTTATTGGCCTTTCCCTTTTCCGGCTGTGCATTTATCTTTACAACAAGCTCGCCGTTCTTATAACCGTTAATCTTATTACAGCCCGCACCCGGAAGAACCTTTACGGAAATTCTCAAAACAAACAACCTCTTCAATATAATTTAAGAATAATTTTAACTTTTATCATTTTATGATGTTATTCGAAAATAATCGAGAAAGATTTCTATACTTTTCTCCTTCCTCCGCCTTTCCGCGTTTTAAACAGCCGTCTGCATATATGCTGCATTTTCGTGATAATTCCTTAAATGCCTGTTTCCTCTGTCCGGCGGAAAAAGCACCCGATTCCAGGGCTTTTCGAAGTGCTTCTATTCTGAAGTACTCTATGCGGCCGTATTTTCCGGAAAGCTGATCGGAATGTCCGCCCCGCTTAATCACAAGCGGTATATCGAGATATCCGATAGTACAGAGGGAAGTCAGTCTGAGCCATAATTCATAGTCTTCTGCAATCTCGAGGCTTTCATTAAACCCTCCGTGTACCGCGAACACCGATTTCTTAATCAGTACAGTGGAAGGACCGATTATACATTTCTTAAGCGCATCTTCGAAAATATAACCATTCCTTCTGTGTTTCTGTCCGGACTGCGACACTACCGTAGTTCCCTTAAGCCAGATTTCCCTTGTATGGCATATTTTTATACCGGGATTATCAAGCATGTATGCGACTTGCTTACCTGTTTTTTCTTTCATCCATAAGTCGTCCGAATCTAAAAAGGCAATATATTCCCCTTCCGATTCTTTTATTCCGTAATTCCGCACCTTACCCGGAAAACCGCAATGGGGGATACGGAAATATTTAAACCTATACCGGTTATCGACTGCCTCTAAGGCATCTTCCGTTCCGTCTGTCGATCCGTCATCGACTACAATTACTTCCAGGGAATCGTATGTCTGCTCAAAGACGGATTTTAAAGCATCCGTTACAAACTGTTTTCTATTATACGTGGGAATAATAACGGACACGAGGGGTAATTCCCTTTTATTCATAATACTATCCGTAATTAACAATTATTATTTATTCTTAAGCACACGCGCACTTATTGAATTCCTCTTTTCGAGCTCATCCCTTATCTCGGTAAAACGCTTTTTTGTAAGGGGATAAAAGAAAGCAAGTACAATCGAAGAAAACAGCAGAATACCGGGAATCGGCCCCAAAAGCAGTCTTATCGACCAGAGAGTACCCGCTGTCTGATCCGCACCTGCCGTATATCCGGAAATGCCGAGAATCCAGCCTGTTATAAGAATGGCAAAAGATGATGCCAGTTTCTGAAGAAATGTCAGAAATCCCGTGTATACTCCCTCCCTGCGCTCCCCTGTTTTAAGCTCATCATAATCCACACACTCGGGTATTAAAGACCATGGAATAACATGCGCGGTCGATATCCCGATGCCGGCAAGACCCGCCATAATGACAAGCAGCAGGCCGGTCGAGTTTCTGGGAAGAAAGACAGTGATAAGCATTACCAGTGCCCAGAAGCTTATACCGATTATATAAGTCCACCGTTTGCCAAGTTTCTTCGATACCAGGAACCAGAACGGCAGAAATACAACTGCAACGATAAACATAGTAAAAAACAATGTATCCAGCAGTTCCTGCCTGTTGAGATAATATGTAACAAAATAGACAAAAACAACACCGATAATGTCCACGGTTACCCAGGA
>QILZ01000118.1 GCA_003233545.1 Spirochaetales bacterium | reverse complement strand
TTTGTAAATACCTCCGAAGGCCGCTTCATATCCGAATCTGCCCATCCATTGCTGGTAGCTTAAACCTGTTCCTCCAATTTCTCCTGCGAAAACTCCGAGAGCATAAGGATAAGCCTTATATATGTTTGTGCCTGTATCGGGGTATAAAAATGAAGCTGTAAAAGTCATTAGAAAAACAATAAAGATCGGGGAAATACGCTTCATACAGGTTCCTTTAACATTTTAATAATGCTGCTGCAGTGCAGTAAATGACATTCTATGATAGTATATTCTTAAAAAGGAAAAGGCAAGCCAAAATGAAACATGCACTTCTTGCGATAATAATAGCTTTCTTAGGCTATTCCGTTCTTAATATTTCACTGGCAGGCCAGAAGATAGGGCTTGAAACGGCAGAGAAAAAAAGAAGCAGAGGAATATTTATCTGGATAATGGCAACAGCCGGGACTTCCATTGCAGCTCTTATTGTTTTCTATGCTGTTTCACTTGGCAGCGTTGCCCTTGTAGGCGCCATGGCAGGAACAGGGCTTGCTTCTCTTGCTCTTTTTTCCAGGTTCATAATGAAGGAGAAATTCGGTGCCAGGGAGCTGACCGGAGTATTAATAGTTATAGTTGCAGCATTTCTTATAGGCGGTTTTACATCGAGGTATACTTTAAAAGATGTAAACATTGTAATGCTTGTAGTATTTCTTGCCTCGGTCGTTGCACTTTATGTGATTGTGATTGTGCTTTTGCATGAGAAAAAGGAATTTACCGGCATTATTATCGGAGGCTTTTCCGGGGCATTGGGTGGTTTTATCCCGATGTTTCAGAAAGTTTCTACTTCGGCTATTGGAAAGAATGCATTTTTTTTTAAGGCTCCGACAGGAAACGGTTCGAAGTTAAACATAAACACAGCAGGGCCTCTGCCCGGATTACTTTACAGGTTGTCGGAGGTTTTTGCAAATCCCTATGCTGCTGTGTGGATACTTCTTTCGATTATTTCGGTTGTAATTGTTCAATTTGCATATAAAAAAGATCAGGCTATTCGTGTTATCCCCGCATTCTCCATTAATTATATTCTGGTTCCTGTTATAGGCGGGGTCCTGGTTTTTAAAGAAGAGCTTCATCTTCTGCAATGGTTAGGCGTAGTACTGATACTCACGGGAATGCTGCTGATAACTGTAAAATCAACGAAGCTTAAAAATACACGGCAATAAAAAAAGAGCCGGGACAAATTCCAAATCCCGGCTCATCAAATTTAAGACTTAATCAGCTTACCGGTAAAAAGCTATACCAGTGGTTTTTCCGGAAATTTGATCTTCCGGCTTTTTTCTAAGAGATCTTTGGATACCGGACGTACTAATTCGGAACCGACGATCTGCTTTACATAATTCTTAACTGTCGAGTTCCAGTAATCCTGATCAACGTAGTATACCGTTGCTCCTCCGAGTTCATGTTGATATTCGGGCCAGGGGTAGGAGGGTTGTGCCATTCCGAAACCCCATCTCTTCCATCCATTGTAGCTTTCGTAGGTAGCCCAGAATTCGGATTGGTCCAGAACGTCGAATACATACTGGCATTTTGCATAGTACATAGCGGCTCCGGCTCTCCCGCCTCTGCGGAATGCAAGTGTGTGGAGGCTGATGTTTATATCCTCATCACGCTTTCTCCCGTCTGCAAATGCCGCAAGTTCTCCGTTAACAACTCCTACGAGCATATAGGGGTCTTTTAACCTGTTTCTGAGCCATCCCAGGATTTCCGCATAGACCCTTACGCCGACTATGTCGTAAAAGTCGTGATCGATGTCTATAAGCTGTTTAACGACTTTTAACAGATCCGGTGCTTCGTCTTTACGAAGTTCTCTGATCACCATGGTGCTGCCGTCTCTTATTTTTATCATGGCCGGTTCGAATGGTGCAAGCTGGCTTTTGGGGCCCGATAATAACGGTTCAATTTCTTCAACCTTAAAAGTAATTTCGGTTTGCGATACCTTTTCCGGTACTTCGGCTATCATTTATTCCTCCTCAAATGAATTTTAAATCAAATTTAAAAAAAAGATTGTAAATTATTTGTGTAAGTTAGTCAATACATTTCGGATAGATTTTAAGCCACGTCGACACGTACATATTTCATCTTTTTCTCCGGTTGTAAAGTAGTTTGACAAGGATTGACTCTCTGTAGTAGCATCGATGCAGCAGGAAAAATGATGAAGTCACCAAAACAGCATGTTATAGAGAAGAAAATAGTCAAGATGCTTTCCGGTAAAGCTCTCGAGGCGGCAAAGATTCTGATATACGATCATGAAATACAGTATCTGCAGGACTATGCTAATACCGTATCCATTAAGCGTCTTCATTACAATGATCACGGGCCGGTTCATATGCGCAAGGTTGCTCTTAATTCCATTCTACTTGCAGATCTTCTGCACCAAGCGGGTGTTAAGTTGAGTCTGGAGGAAGAGGAAATAGGCAGCTTCGAAGATAGTAAAGTGGCTGTATTGATAGCTTCTTTTCTTCACGATATCGGGATGACCGTGGGCAGAGAAAATCATGAACAGTCAGGTATGCTCCTTGTAAGTCCTATTGCAGAGAGGATTCTAAAGTATCTCTATCCGGATAATCTTAAGAAGCGTGTTATTCTTCGTTCGCTTATTACGGAAGGGATAATGGGACATATGGGAACCCAACGAATTCATTCTCTCGAAGCAGGGACCGTACTTGTAGCGGACGGCTGCGATATGGAGCAGGGAAGAGCCCGAATCCCGATGATGCTCAATACGGAATCCAAAGTCGGTGATATTCATAAATATTCTTCGTCTGCTGTGGAAAAAGTGGAAATATCAGCGGGGGATAAAAAACCGGTAAAGATAACTGTTCACATGAAAGAGTCGGTCGGTTTTTTCCAGGTGGAAGAGGTGCTTTCGCCGAAAATAAATTCAAGCCCTATTAAAAATTATATAGAACTCTATGCCGGTGTCGACGGGGAAAAGCTTAAACGGTACCTGTAAAGTGAATATCATTATCATTTTATGACTTTCCGGAATTAATTCTCAGGCAGTAGATCATCATTAGCCCGCCGTCTTAACTTGCCGGTTAATCGGGCCCGGGCGTTAAAATACCTTAAAACTGTTTGTAAGTTAAAATCATGTTTAAAATATTATTTTATTTTATTGACATTTTAAAGTTTCTGAAATATAAAGAAAGTACGATTTCCGGTTGTTTCTGTTAGCAGTATGATGCGAAATTGCATCTTTCTAATCTTCGGAAATTAATTCTGTAATGGAGGCTAATTAATGACAGGTGAGGAAATTAAGAAACTTGATAAGCAGTATAATTTGCACTCATGGAGCGCTCAGGGAAAACTTGATCCGGTGGTAGTCGATCATGCCGAAGGGGTATATTTCTGGGATACGGAAGGCAAAAAATATATCGATATGTCTTCTCAGCTTGTTAATATGAATATCGGCCATCATAATCAGAAGGTTATCGATGCTATTAAAAAACAGGCGGATAAAATGCCTTATATGGGTCCCGGTTTTGCTGTCGATGTACGTTCTGAGCTTGCCAGGAAAATAATAGAAGAAGTTGCACCTGACAATATGGGAAAGGTCTTTTTTACCCTTGCAGGTGCAGAGGCAAATGAAAATGCTATAAAAATAGCAAGAATGTATACGGGAAAACAGAAAATATTCTCACGTTACAGATCGTATCACGGTGCAACCTACGGAGCGGCTAATTTAACTGGTGAACCGAGAAGATTCCCCAGTGAACCGGGTATTCCCGGATTTGTAAAGTTCTTTGATCCCTATCTGTACCGTGCGGGTATAGATTTTAAGAGCGGAGAAGATGCAAGCAGGTACTATGTTGATAAGCTAAGGGAACAGATTACCTATGAGGGAAGAGATAACGTTGCTGCTATCTTCCTGGAAACGGTTACAGGTAGTAACGGTGTAATTATACCTCCGAAGGGTTATTTAAAAGGAGTCCGCGGGGTATGTGATGAATTCGGAATATTAATGGTCTGCGACGAGGTAATGGCGGGATGGGGAAGAACAGGTGAATGGTTCGCCTTTATGAATTGGGATGTTAAACCGGATATCATTACATTTGCAAAGGGAATTAACTGCGGTTATGCGCCCATCGGCGGTGTTATAGTGACGAAGGAAATTGCAGATTATTTTAACGACCACGTACTTTACTGCGGATTAACATACAGTGCCCATCTTTTAGGATGTGCGGCGGGAATCGCAACGATCGATGTGTACAGGGAAGAAAAAATACTTGAGAATGTTAAAAAGATGGAACCCGTGTTAAAAGGTGAGCTTTTAAAATTAAAAGATAAACACTCGTCCTTGGGTGATGTAAGAGTCATAGGGCTTTTTGGTATGATAGAGCTCATTAAGAATACAAAAACATGCGAAGCTCTTGTCCCCTATGGAATGGACCCGGACGGAACTATGAAAAAGATAGTCCGAATGCTGCTGAATAAAGGATTTAATACATACTCCCATGAAAACTGCATATCCGTATCACCTCCCCTTATTATCAATGAAGGTCAGATAAAAGAAGGTCTTGCAATTTTAGATGATGTTTTAAACTATGTTGATACTCTGGTAGAGAGGTAGAAAGTAAAGTAGATACAGGATCCTGTTTTAAAGCAGGCAGTCTCGACATAAAGACTGTATAGACCGGTTGTTTTGCAGTTTCAGGGAAGAGGAGTTTTGTACAGGTGAATAAACTGGTAACTACATACTCAATAATTGCGGTGGATAGTAAACATGGCGGGATGGGAGGAGCGGTACAGTCCCATTATTTTTTCCTGGAACGAGTTTATGTTTGCCCTGCTTCTTACACGTCGAAACGTCAGGACATTATCCGTGGATTAACTTTAGGTGCTATCATATCAAAGGTTAATTCGTTATATTTATAGAGGATCGATAATGATATCAGGTAAGAAGTTAACTATAAAAGTAATTTAATAAATCTATCTTA
>QILZ01000239.1 GCA_003233545.1 Spirochaetales bacterium | reverse complement strand
TAACAAAACCTAACAAGGCGTTGCTCGTGCCAAGGTAAATCTGAAATCTTGGGATTAGATATAGATCTATGAAATAGGTTAATGCACCCAGTGGGTGAGAGAAGGGAAGCTCAAGTCCCACCTGATCAAAGCTGAGCCGGCAGGTTAGTAGCGAACCCGCGTGTTAAACCTGCGAGGGAGGCACGGGGGTTCATAAATACATAACTGGCCAACTTGTAGATAAAAATAGAATGGCTGGATAACATGGCTTTTGGAGCAGACTTCGAGTCTGATGCCGGTAGCAGTTGCCCTATAAGGATAAACTGTCACTGCCCTTTAATTCGGCGAAGCTGCTCAAAACGGCTCATTATATTATACGATCATAGATAATCAGAAGTGACTATTGTAGCCATTATAGCTATACTTAAATCATGAAAATGGTAGGAATAAGAAACTTAAAAAACTCTCTCAGCCAATACATCAATCTAGTAAAATCCGGAGAAAAAATAATAATTACAGATCATGGTAAAATTGTAGCTGAAATCATACCTACAAAAGGGCAATCAATTAAATCTGCCTTACTTGAAAAGTATTTAAGTGAACAAGCTGAAAATGGAAAGTTATTATTATCTTCCGGTAAGAAACAAATAAGGAAAAAGGAAGAGAAAAAAGAATATGATTGGGAAAAGATAGCAAAGATTTATGAAAAAACGAGAAATGATCGCCTATGAACGTAGGTTATATAGACTCTAGTTTCTTACTATCAATAATATTTGAAGATAACAATTATGATAAATCTATAGAGATATGGAATTCACTTGATGTACTTTTAGGATCAGTTTTACTGGAAATAGAATGTAGAATTAATTTATACAAATATTTCATACTTGAACTTAATGACAAAAAATCATACAGAGGGAAGGGTATGGAACTTAAAGAATTACTTTCTAGCATAAACAGAAAAACTGTAGATGAAGAGATTATTTTGGAAATACAAAATTATGATAAATTAAAGAAGCTGAAATCATTGGATAGTATACATTTGGCTGCTGCCAATATTTTTAACAAATTAATAAACGAAAAACTGTTAATTTGCAGTTATGATAAGAACATGATGATTATTTCCAAAGAAATGGGAATGCTTGTTATATAAGAAATATCCGTATCGTTATTCTAAAAATAATAATGACTTCTCTGCAAAAACTAACTTTACTAACAATAATCGAATATTATAAATACTGTGGAAGGCACTCGAAGAATTAATTTATAGTATGACCTTTGATTGGGATGAAGAAAAAAATAAAATTATTAAGGAAGCAAAAGAATATGCAGAAGCTTCTATGAAAAAAAACAAAAGGATGAATATAAGGATTTCAGAAAGGGATTTAAGAAAACTAAAGATAAAAGCACTGGAAGAAGGAATACCATATCAAACATTAGTGTCGATGATTCTTCACAAATATTTGTCCGGCAAATATAAAGATAGTGCATAGGAATTAGAATATAACCCATATAAGCCCTGCTTGTGTCAATGACAAAGTAGTAACCGGCCCCGAAAAAATCGTTTCCAAAAAAGAACAAGAATGGAACCGGAATTAATACGTCATCTAAAAAAGATAAGTCCGTTTATTGTGGATATAGTTATTTATGCAGGTCGGCACAGGACAGATCTTTTGTCGTCAAATAACTACTTACGTTTCAGCATGAAGTAAATGGTTCTTCCAGGTTTCCAGGCAATAAAGGTCCCCAATAAGAGAGAGCCTTTCCTTTTCCATACCTGCTGGTTAAACGCTGCTGTAATCGCTTTGCAGGTTGATTATTCCGGAGAAAAAGAACTGCCGCCTCACTGAATGCCCTTTTAAGATGAGCATTACTTATCTTGTTATGACCAGCTTTTACCCGTTCCCAGGCAGATTTATGGGAACACTTTACCAGTCCGGAATAAGAGATGAAATTTCCCACATCTGGGAATCGATCGATAACATTTATTTCATAAAGTATCACCAGAGAAAGAATAGGACCTATTCCATGAATTGATCGATTGCATGGGCGCTCCTTGCTGATCCGAAGATTCTCATCCTCAACGAGGCAATGGGCTCGTCCGATACCCGTACCGGGCTCCGCATCCGGAAGGTGATGGACAACCTTATGAAAGACACAGACGAGCTTTGTCATTGCATAGCCGCCTCTCTGACGGTTCGCGATGCCGGTTTGATACTGGTGATGCGCGACGGTGTAGATGCCCGCAGGGGATCCACACCAAGCTTCTTGCGGCCGGCGGCTTCTACGCGGAGATCTATAACAGCCAGTTCCATACGGGTAAAATTGATATTTTTACACCTTTTATTTCTTCTTCCTGTTGCTGATCGTATGTCAGTATAACACCCGATGATAGACCGAATGTACTGCATGCTTCAATTAGACCTGATATTTCACGTTTTCTATTTCTTTCGGTTAATTCCCAGCATACCTGTAAGGCATGTGTGGGTCTTGTGCCATTCTTAATGATAAAATCGCACTCACTCTTTCCCTTGAAGTAGTATAAATCCTTTTCCCTGCGAAAAAGCTCGATTGCTACGACATTTTCAAGGATACTCCCGCGGTTCCCGGAAAAAGGCTGTCCAAGAGCTGTAAAACCTGTGTCGGTCAGATAAACTTTTTTTGGATTCATAGCCCTGCTTCGGGGCGAATATGAAAATTTATCATTTGTAATAATAAAAAATGCTTCCTGTAGATAATGAAAATAATTTGCAATGGTACGTTTGCTGCCTGCAAGGGAATTAGCTTTTAGATGTTTTTCAAATTTGGAAATCGAAAAGGTCCCTGAATAGGTTTCGAGAAACTCATTCATCAATGCATCAAGAATATATCTAGCTTTAATATTGTAACGTTCTATTATGTCCCTGTAAAAAATAGTTTTATAATAACTTTTTAAAAGCTTGTTCCGTTCGATGTCACTGCCTGCCGTAACAACTTCCGGGAAACCGCCATATCGGAGATATGTAGTAAAAGCAGATAAAATACCACCTCTGGCAGCAGTATGAAATTTCGTAGGTGTAAATGAAACACCTTTATAGCGAATATATTCTCCAAACGAAAAAGGAAACATTAGAATATCCTGGTAACGTCCGCGAAGTTCCGTTGCTATTTCATTACCAAGAAGAGTTGAATTACTTCCTGAGATAATAATTTTAAAACGCCTTCTATTATGAAGTGTACGTAATACCCGGCTCCAGTCTGAAAGATTCTGTACTTCGTCAAAAAACAGAAAACGTGGATATCTATTTGTCAGTTGATAAAAAACTGTAAAAAGTTCGTCTATATTATTACCATTTAAGCCGCTTAGCCGGAAATCCTCAAAATCTATAAATAGAATATCTTTTTTTGAATATTTTTTGCTTTGTATAAGCGACTTAATAAGCTGATACATAAAATAAGTTTTTCCTGCACGTCTTGGGCCTACAACGGCAAGTATTTGATTAAGATTTTCCGGTTTAATGCCGTAACTTTTTCTTGGTATTAAAGAGGGAGCTTCCCATTCTTCCAGCCACTCAGACACAACTCTAATTAGAACATCTTTGCTAATATTGTTTACCATAGTAAACAATATTAGCAATATTTGTTTACTTGTCAAGCCTGGTTTTTATCTTGTTCCGGTGTGGCAGCTTTTTCCAGGATCTATTTCTACAGCTTTTTATCGTTATAGTGCGTATTTTGTATCGGTGTCACTTTCGCTGAATGTGCTCAAGTGGCAGCTGGTGTTTTGTTCGGATAACAGGCGGACATCTGTTAAAGGGAGCTGCGATGCCGGCAGCACTGCAGGAAAAGAAAAAACAATTCTGCACGAAGATATTGGCTGATAGAATATTAAGAATATAAATATGCTGCACTGTAACAACTGGCAGAAGGTTCCATTTTATTGTAGAATTATAAAACAGATGAAACAATAGGAACAGGAAGCAGGATGAACAAAAAACGTACGGGTTACATCTTCGAAGAAAATTTTAAAGTGCGTGATTATGAGTGTGATCTGCAGGGATTGGTAAATAATTCTGTGTATCAGAATTACCTGGAGCATACTAGGCATGAGTTTTTTAAGTCGATCGGTCTTAATTTTGCCGTAATGCATTACGAAGGTATCGATGCATTTGTAACTAAAGTAGAAATTAGGTACAGATATCCCTTAAGGAGCGGTGATAAATTTGTATGCAGGCTCAATATAGAAAAAAAAGGAAAACTTCGGTATATATTTTATCAGGATATATACCGCCTTCCCGATGAAAAACTCATAGTACAGGGGGTTGTTACCGGGACAACAACAGTAAACGGACGTCTTTCTGTTTCTGAGAAGGTGGATAAGGCCTTTACAGAATGTATTAAGAATAATCCATCAGCTTAATAAGGCAGATGGCCGTAAAAGGAGAAAAACGTTAAAAATCTCCTGCACAAAAACGGACGAAAATAGTCATATCCACACTTCGGATTAGTACACTGTATTCCCGCTATCCCTTGTAAAACCTATAAACTTACTCTATATCTCTGTATGGGAAAGGGCCTGAGATCGGAAACTGATTTTTAAATTCTTTGTAATAAGCATTTCTTATTAGTTTTTCAAGTAACATCGAAGGTACATACAGTAAGATCTTTCCGGAATAGCCTGCCCCTATGTTTGTTGACGATTAAGTACAGAGACAGTAGGATTCCGAATAATAGACGGATCAGCCTGAATACCGGAACAGATCGAAGAAAACCGGAATATAGAAATAACATATATTAAGTTTGGAAACACATG
>QILZ01000152.1 GCA_003233545.1 Spirochaetales bacterium | reverse complement strand
GTTCCGAACATCCTTTTCAGGGCTCTGGATGCTACAAAAGAGATGCCGGAAATACATTATCAGCTTGCAAGATATTATAAAAAAGTCGATGAGCCTGTCGATGAAAAAAAAGCTCTGGATACCGCATTAATACTTCTTGACAGAGAGAAATCTTTAAACAGAAACAGGCTTAAGATGAAAATAGATACTTATAACAGACTGGGGGAGTATTATTACAGGCTGAATCAGGTTATAAGGGCAGAAGAAGATTTTAAAAAGGCATTAAACCTTATTGAAAGTTCCCAGGAAAGAAAAATACTTGGAAGGAACAAACAATTCGGAGAGGTTTACAACAATCTTGGGGATATCTACTACTATGCGGATAATAACCTGGACACGGCGAGGCATTTGTACGTCCTTGCGGAAATCAATTCGTATAAGAATACTAAACTTGACTATAAAATCGGATATATCGATTATATTCGGAAAAGAAACGGATTTAAGGATGCACTTTTAAGGTTTGCAAAGGTTCTGGAAAGCAGCCCTGAAAATAGAAATGCCCTTTACGCAATGGCCAATACACTCTACTATCGTGATGATTATTCTGCTGCACAGGGGTACTACCTGCAGCTTCTGGATTTGCTGGAAACAGAACGCAGCAACATCCCTGTTATAAATCCCTCTTCGAATCCCAAACATAGACTTTTAGTGGAATATCTTATGAGAGTTTATAACAATCTCGGTGTTACTTTAAATAAACTTTTTAAACGTTCCCGAAATACGGAAAAATATACAGGGGCACTTGTCGATCTTACACAGTCATCCGAATTCTATGATGTCCTGACGCGGAATCCCGTAACGATGGTTAGAACTAAAACCAGGAATTTAGCCTTTCTTAATCAGGATGCCCTGCTTCATCCCGGATCTGATTTTAAACCTCAGATTTACTGGCAGATACCTAAAAGTATCGATATGAACAGATTTTAACCGGGTATTATTATTCGGGCAGGCCTGTTATAAGTTATCCTTTAAAGAATTATAAATCTTGTTCTTCCTTTGCGGAAACCATCCAGTTAAACCTGTCTTCTACCGATCCGTACTGAATGCCTTTTAGAGTCCGTAAAAAACTATGTGTAACTTCTCCCATTTTCCCATTGTTAAATATCACGGTTTTTTCTTTGTGAGTTATCGATTCGATGTATGTTACACCGGCAGCGGTACCGCTTACAAAAACTTCACGTGCTTCCGAAAATGCCTCGTCCAGTGAGATTTTTCTCTCTTCTGTTTTTAAATCCATACTTTCCGCAAGGGTTATTACCGACTTCCTTGTAATACCGGGAAGTACCGTATCTTCGAGGGATGGTGTAACAACAGTACCGTTTTTCATGACAAAGAAAATATTACACGACGAACCTTCTTCGAAGTATTTATGCTCCTCTGCATCGAGGAAAATGGCTTCCATATAACCTTGAGATTCGGCTTCGCGTTTTGCAAGTGCGCTTGTAACATAATTGGCATCACATTTAATCCAGCCGATTCCTCCCGGGAAAGCTCTTACTCTCCCGGAAGTAACAGCTTTCGAGGTACCCTCTTTAAAATATGATCCCACACTTGTAGTTACGATAACAACCCATGGATTGGTACTTATCCCAACCCCAATACCCGGTTCCGCATAGGAAAAAGGTCTTACATAGACCGCATGTCCGTAAATATAATCATTTTTTTCCCATTCAGGGTCATAGGCCGGGGTAAAACCGAGATGTGCATTTTTAGCTACTACGGTTTTTACAGCCGGTAAAAAGGTTTCCGGCGGAAATGCCGGCATCATAAGACCTTCCATCGAACGGGCCATTCGTTTCCCGTTTTCATCCGGCCGGAAGAGTTTTAAAGAGCCGTCTTTCTGGGGAAAAGCCTTTAAGCCTTCAAAACAGCCCATTCCGTACTGCGTGGTATAGTTTACCAGCGGAAGTTCCGGGAAGCTGTTTCTTTCCCGTATGTATTTTTCCCTCTCGCTGTCGATGAGCTTTTTTTCTTCATCAGAGCTTAAATGCGGTTTTTCGATATAATTATCTTTCCACACACCTTCATCCGTATATTTTGCAAGGTAAACCCACGGATTAATAGCTAAACTGAAACCCTTTGCCATGGAAATCTCCTGTAAAAAAAAACAGCTGCTCTGCAGCTTTTTTAGGTTGTTTGTAAATGCAGTCAACCCTGCATTTCTTTCTTTTTATTATCTAATTTAAAGGATAAACTTCTAATAGATCATGGTCAAGAGGAAGAAAATATAAAAAACTTCTAAAATAAATACATAATTTCAGTCGATGATATCTATGATGAACAATACACGTGATCATATTATTTTTTTCATGGCCCAGAAGATGTTTTATCTGGAAAAGACAGGAAAAGTTGAAATCTACAACCGGCTGGTACAGCATTTCGAGCAGATAAATCTTGATCTCCTTCTTAAATATCTTACAAACTACTATTCCGTTGATATCGAGCGGGAACTCGACGATTTTTATTTAAGTGAAGGAGAATTAATATTTGTTACCCGCAGGGGAAAGTACAGGTTTAAACATACGTACAGGGATAATCACCTGCGTCTTTTAGGTATATCCTGTGAAAAAAACTTAAATTACTAAAGTTTCACCTTCCCGTGCCGCAATTACCTGAAAATCTCCGCCTAACTCTTTAGCATAGGAACGGGCATCCTGTTCCATTTTTGTGACTGTTTCGTCGTTGTTATCCGGATCAAAATGTGTAAGTACCAGCGTTTTAACTTCGGCTTTATATGCGACTTCAACTGCACTTTTATAGTTCGAGTGGCCGAAGCCCTGGACAATAAAGCCCTTCGAATAGTACTGCTCTTCGGTAAACTGGGAATCATGAATAAGTATGTCCGCACCTTCGGAAAATTTTATAAGATTAAAATCTCCCCCCTTATAAGGTTCCGTATCTGTTGCATATATAATTTTTTTCCCTGTCCTGTGTTCTGTTATTTTATAAAAGAGTGTCCCGTTTTGAGGATGGGAGAGGTTTTCGCATACATCGATAGCCGCGGTTTCCCTGGGCATTTTAGGGAGAGAGAAAAGTACTTTGGCATGAATATTTTCAAAGGCGGGATAGATATCGTTCACCTCTTCCCAGCGTTTTCCGAAAACCGTTTTTAAATCCTTTTTTGTCCGGATATCGAGAAGCCTGATAGATTCCGTGGCACTTACTTCATCTATTATTTTTCTGCTCTTTGTATCGTTTAAAAGAACGGGAAACATGGGGGAATCGAACAGCTCTGTCTTAAGAATGCTTAAGAGTGATCTGTTCATACGCATGGGGGAGTACATGTTTATAAGACAATCGGGGGAGTACATCCAGCGAAAAAACGGAAGACCCTGATGATGGTCGTGATGCAGATGAGAAAAAAGAATAATAAAGACCTTTCTGTTGACTTCCTTCCCGAGATTCCTTATGCCCGAGCCTGCATCTAAGATAATAAAGTGCCTTCCCGTTTCTACGGAATAGCATGATGTATTGCCGCCGAATTCAATGGTACTATTGCCGGGAACCGGTATTGACCCTCTTGCTCCCCAGAATGTAAGTTTCATAGATATATAGTTTACCAATAATGTAAAAAAAGCAAGAATATTTTTCCGAACTGTTATAATATCAAAGATATTCCGTATCTTTTTAAGTATGGTGTAAGGAGGCATTTAAAGTGGTTCGTCATATTGTTATAATGGCCGGGGGCTCAGGAACCCGTCTCTGGCCCGCATCCCGGTCGTGGCATCCGAAGCAATTTTTAAACCTTGGAACGGAGAAAACCCTGTTCCAGGAGACACTGTTTCGTTCATCTGCGCTGGGAATTAGCGGAAAAATCATAATTGTCACGCACAGAAAACAGGTTGATTTTATCCTTGATCAGATTAATGCTGTTTTTGCAGGGGACCGCGCCGGCTGTGAAATTGTTGTTCTGGCAGAACCCGAGGCGAGGAACACCGCGCCTGCAGTTATGCTCGCTGCAAGGTTTTTAGAAGCGGCAGGAGAAAGAGAAAGTTCTGTCTGCGTTCTGCCTGCCGACCATATGATTTACCCTGTTGAGAACTTTAAGGAAGATGTTAATTCCGCAGCCGGTATTGCTGAGAGCGGTAAGCTTGTAACTTTCGGTATAGAACCTGCAGGCCCGGAAACCGGATACGGCTACATAGAAACGGGAGATAGGTTTAAGACCGGTTTTCTGGTCTTAAGATTCAGGGAAAAGCCCGACGCGGAAACAGCACGGGAGTTTTTAAAACAGGGAAATTTTTTCTGGAATTCAGGAATATTCACCTTTAACGCCGGTGTTTTCCTTGATGAGATGAAAAGGTATTCCCCCGGGATATACAGTGGTTTTGTGTCTGTAAGCTTTACCGGTAACATTAAACGTACCGGTGAGAATCTTTTTGTTATTCCTTCGTACGGTGCTGTGGAAGCGGTTTACAGGAAGATACCTTCCATTTCCGTAGATTATGCTGTTATGGAAAAGAGTGGAAGAACTGCCATGGTAAAAGCGTCCTTTGTCTGGAGTGATGTGGGAAGCTGGGATGAAGTATCCAGAGTGGCGGAAATCGATAAAGAAAATATATTTACCGAAGATTCGAAAGGAAATTTTGTTTTTTCGGATATTCCTGTTGCACTTGTGGGTGTTAATGATCTGCTGGTAATCCAGAAAAAAGACGCACTTTTAATCTGCAGAAAGGGTGAATCCCAGAGGATTAAGAGTATTGTGGAACGTATTAAAAAAAGCGGGAGGGATGATCTGCTTTAGGATATATCCTTGAGTGTCTTTG
>QILZ01000107.1 GCA_003233545.1 Spirochaetales bacterium | reverse complement strand
ATATAGACCCTTCCTCCGTCTTCCTTAACGGCAGCCTGCATGATATTCATGGGAGGCGAACCTATAAAACCGGCGACAAAACGGTTAACCGGACGATTGTAGAGACCGAGCGGTGTACCTATCTGCTGAATAAAACCATCTTTCAGAACAACAATCCTGTCGCCCATTGTCATAGCTTCCACCTGGTCATGTGTTACATAAACCATAGTAGCCTGAAGCCTGTTATGCAATCCCGATATTTCAGCCCTCATCTGTACCCTGAGTTTTGCATCAAGGTTGGAAAGAGGCTCATCGAAGAGGAATACCTTGGGTTTACGTACAATAGCACGCCCCACTGCCACACGCTGCCTCTGACCGCCGGAAAGGGCCTTCGGTTTCCTGTCCAGCAGTTCCTCGATATCAAGAATCTGTGCGGCTTCATGAACACGGGCCTCGATCTCGGCTTTAGGGTATTTCCTGATCTTTAAACCGAACGCCATGTTGTCGTAAACCGTCATATGAGGATAAAGGGCATAATTCTGGAACACCATAGCAATATCCCTGTCCTTGGGAGCAACATCGTTCATCATTTTCCCATCGATATACAGCTCTCCGTCCGATATCTCTTCCAACCCTGCAACCATTCTTAATGTTGTAGATTTACCGCACCCGGAAGGTCCGACGAGAACAATAAACTCCTTGTCCTGAACCGTGATGTTAACGTCTGTTACCGCTTTTACACCACCCTCGTAAACTTTTGTAATGTTTTTCAGTTCGACTGTAGCCATTCACTACCTCCATATTATTTATCTTATAGGTCAATACTACCGGAGAGTAATGGTCTTGTCAATAATTTATTGTTTCTTTGTTATTTCCTCACTTAAAAACCAGCCGCTAATGAGTTTTTTCTTAATCATATCCCAGTTCTGCGGTTTCGAAAGAGGAAAAATGAGAAAATTCTCCGGCGGAATATGTCCCAAAAACAGTTGATTCCGTTTCGGTATTTCCTGTGCGGTTATCTTTTTTAAAGCTGAAAATCCATTACAAATCCCGAAAACATCGAGACGTTTAAACTGATTAATTTTTAAGAGCTGCTTCTGTACCGAAGGGTTGAACAGCCATTTCACAAATTTAAAAGCTCCCCTTCTATTTTTAGCTTTGTCCGTAATTCCGACATAGAGAATATCATCCTCTACAGGAATAGCATCATTATAAGAAAGCCATCGAAAAGCCAGGTCCTTCCTCTTTTCTTCCGGGATTTTAAATATATCTTCGGAGCTTATAATTGAAAAAAGTATTCTTCCGTCATCCACCAGTTTATACATGGGAACATTTACATATTTTCCGGTAAACGCTTTTTCCTTATCATACCCTTCGTTTACCTTGTTAACCCAGGAACCAATAAAGTTCTGAGCTTTTTTCATCTCCTCTTCATCTATACTTACACCACCGTCGGCACCGGAAGGAAATGTATTCCCGAAAAGTACTGCAGTATAGTATAAAAAATTACTATCCCAGAAAGGAGAAAACCCCAGTTTTCTAAAATGACGGCCCCGCATTTTGTTAAATCCCCTGCTCAAATCACGCATCTTATCCAGGGTTATCATCAAAGCCGGTATTTTCCTGTCCATATCTTTTTTAAAAATAACCCCGGGCAGATTAAAGGATAACGGGAGCAGCAATTGTTTGTCATCCGCTTTTCCGGTAGACAGAAGATTCCTGTAAAACAATCCCGGCTGTATTTTTTCATCACCAATAAGCCTGTCGAGCGGCTGAAATTTCGAAAGTAATTCGGGACTGTTTATTCTTTTACCAATCACAATATCCGGCTGATTTTCTGTGCCGGAAAGGGAGGCTGCCGTATTACTCCTGTAGTATATTTCCACCTTGTAGAAATCATTCTTACTGTTAAAATTTTCTATATAGGCAGCCATTTCCGGCTGGTCTGTCCACAGTACAATTCTCTGATTGTAAAATAACGAACAACCGCTTAAGACTGCAAGAGTAATAAAAACTACAAATTTCAGTATTGTTTTCAAAACAGCTTTTCCCCTATTGCCGATATGTTTTTTCTGTACCGGGATACTTATCTTTCCTGATCGATACGGTTCGAATCTCTCGAATTTAGAATAATAATTAACAGTGTGTCAATTGTCCGGCAGCGCCATTAAATTTAAATGATCTGAAATACTCTTTCTGAAGTATTAAATATCTTATACTATAAAGAAAAATATGTTGCATGAAGAACCCTTTAACAAGTACAGCAGGTACCTGAAAAAAAAGTACGGTCAGCCGGTATACCGAGTCGGTATCGATGCGGGATTTTCCTGCCCGAACCGCGGGAAGGACAGGGGAAAGCCGGGATGCACATACTGCGGAGAGAATGGTTCAAGGGCACCGTATCTCGGTACCGGGCAGAACTTAAAAGGACAGGTCGACGGAACAATCTCGTTCCTTAAAGACAGGTACTCCGCACGTCTATATATCCTTTACTTTCAGGCTTTTTCCGGTACCTTTGCCCCTGTTTCGGATCTTAAGCGTATCTACGATTACGGCTTAAGCCTTGCTCCTTTTCGGGAGCTTATTGTTGCAACAAGACCGGATTGTCTGGATCGTAAAAAAGCGGAGCTTTTGGCCGGTTATAAAAACATGGGACTGGATGTGTGGGTGGAGCTTGGGCTCCAATCCTGTCACAACAGAGCACTTACGCTTATAAACAGAGGACACAGTGTGGAACAATTTGTAAAAGCTTTTAACCTGTTAAGAGAGTACGATATAAAAGTAACCGTTCATGTCATATTCGGACTTCCCGGAGAAAATTGGCATGACATGCAAAAAACAATTAAATTTGTTGCTTCTTTAAGACCCGAAGGACTTAAGATACACAACCTTAACATATCCGCGGATACGGCAATGTATAATGAATTCTTAACGGGAGAATTTACCGCTCCTTTGGATTTAAGGCATATGGATTATACAATCAGGGCATTGGAGATGCTTCCTCCGGAGACCATCATAATGAGATTAACAACGGATACAAAACACGAAAAACTCGTAAGTCCCGGATATTTTATACAAAAGGCAAAATTCTACAGCCTGATTATAAATGAAATGAAAAAAAGAAAATCCTATCAGGGAAAACACTTTTTATCATAGAACTTCAGCTTGACCATTGCAGATTCTTTTAGTAGCATTGAGTACCTGACGTATTGCCGCTACAGGCGAGGAGAAATAACGTGCCGATAAAAAACGCAGATATTTTTCGCCTTATCGAAGAGATATCGGAACACTTCCGGAAAAATATCAATAATCGATATATCCGAAAAGCCCTTCTTATAATGAACATGCCGCAGTCCACGTGGGATCAAATCGAAAGCCTGACAACAAGGTCCGATTACTATAAATCCCAGGGTTACCAGTTTCATGAAATCTATGAACAGATCCTTGCGGTAGGACAATTCATATTTAATGCCAGAAAGGATATTTTACCCAACATCCGAAGCCTGCTTGCCGGAGGAACAGATTCCCTGCTTTCACGCAGTAAAGGTCCCACGGATCAGAACAGAATACTTAGAGATATGGCAATTAATAACTTCTCTTCCAATTTACAGGTACTTGCGGATATGATTAACGAACTATACATAAAAACCGTAGAACTGGACCGAAAGATGCATACAAAAAAAACCCCCGTATTTAAAAAAATTCCGGAACTGAAACAACTCGGACAACTCCTTATAGAACCGTAACGTTTATTATTATCTATTGGAATTACTTTTCAAATAACATTTGAAATATTAAAGTAAATTCCCTTGCAATTTTCCTTAAATTTACTATAATGGTTTTTTTACAAAATCTTACCGGGAAGGAGTACTTACAATGAAAGAACCGCTACTCGTTATTGCACTTGGCGGGAATGCAATTAAGCAGGCTCATGAAAAAGGCACAACGGAAGAGCAGTTTCATAATGTCGATGTAACGGCAAAACAGATTGCAAAGATTGCACGTGAAGGTTTTAAACTGGTTATAACACACGGCAACGGACCACAGGCAGGTGCACTCCTTATTCAGCAGGAGGAAACAAACGGCATAGTCCCCGCACAGACGTTAGCCGTATGCGGAGCTATGACACAGGGGCAGATAGGATGGATGATGCAGAATCGTATAACCTATAGATTACACGAAGAGTCTATAAATATTCCGGTTTGTACGATTGTTACGCAGGTTGTCGTAAACCAGGACGATCCGGATTTCCAGGATCCTACAAAACCGGTCGGACCGTTCTACTCTAAAGATGAAGCGATGAAACACAGGGAAGAAAAAGGGTATATTGTAAAAGAGGTAAAACCGGGCGTAGAAAGAGGATGGAGACGGGTTGTTCCTTCTCCCGAGCCTGTAAAGGTTGTCGAAAGTGAGGCAATAAACTCACTTATAAAAAAAAGTATTATCGTTATTGCTTCAGGCGGCGGCGGAATACCCGTAAAAGAGAATCCGGACGGAAGCTATTCCGGAGTAGAAGCTGTAATCGATAAGGACAGGGCGGGTTTTAAACTCGCACAGGCGGTTTCTGCGGATAAGTTTTTGATACTTACAGACGTGGAAAAGGTCTTTATCAATTACAACAAACCCGGGCAGAAAGCACTGGACAAGATTACGGTAAAAGAAGCGGAACAGTATATGAACCAGGGACATTTCCTGGCAGGCTCGATGGGTCCGAAAATGCAGGCAGCCATACGCTTTGTCAAGGAAGCAATTATAACATCCCTTAACAAAGCACTCGATGCAATAAAAGGGAAAACAGGCACGCACATTCTGCCTTAACAGATAAACCAGGTAATCTGTAAAACAGCAGCCGGCAGATGCAGCGGAACGCTCAAGTGCAGCAGCCGGCATGGCCGGTCAGGGTTCGGTTAAATACTTTCGGATGCCTTACGGATTTCGGCATAAAGATCTTTAAGATTTTTTTTGTCGATACTCGAATAGGCAACCCTTAAGTAATCCGTACCTACGGAGATTGTTCCGATACCTCTTTTAGTCAAAAGATAACGCCGCAAATCTTCCGCTTTTCCATTCCCTACGGAAAAGGTCATAAAGTAACCCGAATTAAAAGGCAGCGGTTTTATAATGGAACTGTCCTTATAATCCTGCATCAAAGATTTTACCTCCAGGTATCTTTCCATAAGTATACGGAAAGCCTGTTCCTTTTGTTCTTCATATTGATTGTTTTTTATCGCTTTAAGCAGAAGGCTCTGTGCAATTATACTCGAACTGGAAACGGA
>QILZ01000103.1 GCA_003233545.1 Spirochaetales bacterium | reverse complement strand
AGTTTAACAGCTGGCAGAGTAATAATCAAATAAAAAATAGATTACACAGTGATTACTCACGTAAAAATCCGTAGAGTTTATAGTTTTAAACGCCAAGTACCGTATTCTCTATTCCATGGTAAAACTTCCCGTAAGGGGCAGTGATTCCGATAACAGCAGGGAGCTTATACATGTACATGATAATTCGAAGAGTTATGATTTTCAGATTATATCATCCGGCCTCGATAAAAGAAATTGACAAAACTATTTATTTCTGCTTTTTCATGCAAAAACTCGGGTGGTGTAACGGATACTGTTATTAAAACAATTTCATGGGAATACGACGGGAATGGGTATGAGCAATACTCGACAAATGATTCGGCTGAATATGGAATTAAAAGTTATTTTACAGATAGTACATATACTCAAGATCCGTACAGCAGTGCAACATTTTATCTTATTCGTAAGAGTGGTTATGATAGAGCTGAGTATGGAGGAATTTTTTGTTATAAAGATTTTAATAACTATTATAGAATCGTAATTAATAATTATGGGGAATATTATATTTCAGAACGTTTTAAAAGTTCGTCGACAAGCATAACTACAGATTGGACATTTACATCAAATCTAATAGCCGGCTATGATAAAGTAAATAAGATTAAAGTGGAAAGAGATAGTAATGGTAAGTTTACTATTTATATAAACGATAGTAATACTTATACCTTTACCAATACGGATATGGCTGCAGGGGCAAGTGGTTTTTATACCCATATCGATTCTGAAGATAAGGAGCAGTTTCCCGCAAAACCAAATGATACACGTTTTAAAATTACAGTTCCCTAAGAGTATACCGGTGCGGAGGCAATAGATATTAATTTTTGAAATATTTTCCTGATTTCCTGATTAACGGGAATAATAGCCGGCAACTCGTATTTGTCTGTCTTTATCATACTTTTTTTTAGTTATATATGGTTTATGTCCTTTTCCCCTGATTTTACTCTAACCTGGAAACTCACCGCCTCTTGCAGCGGTTACTGGTGTTCAAGTATCCATAGCAAAATCCAAGGCAAATATCCCTCTATGGGAAAAGTTTCCGTTATAGCCCTGTACAAGATAGTGTTTTGTGCCATGTTCGAAAGGGAGAAGATAAAAATAACCGAAATTTGTCCGCTCATTTCTTCCTCGGTGTACGGAGTAGCCATTCATGAATAGGACCGCCGCTGCCTTTTATTCTAACCCGGTCACTTCCATTATTAATAATCGATAATCATAGCTGTCCAAATCAGAAAAAGTCAAGTTCATGTTAAAGGGTATCTGGTAATGAATGAGAAGAAGCATGAAAAGGAGAATTAAGCCAATCCCATATGTCTCTTCCGGAAAAAATGTTTGCAGCATCCCTGCTAATATGGCATGATTATTACTTAAAGCCCATTTCCTTATGACATGGATATTTATGGGTCATTTATCTTACCGTTATATCAGGAGTTCGGGCTTTTTCAAGTTCTGATTTGGACACGTGTGATACCTGGTATGTAAAAAATTTAAACTTGTATGTTATCGAAATGTTATCGAAGTAAATAAGATTATTTTCCGGATTAATAATCCTTAATATGTAGATATAATTCATCAATTTGGAATAATCTTAATGTAGTGCTTATTTCCGAAAAATCACCTTGTTTCGACATAAGGAAAGTACATTATAATAATTAATAGATTATTCGATTAAACGACTAAAAAAACATAGGAGTAATTCTGCACATCCGCTCTTTATATGATAAAGAATCCATCCCAAGAGAAGCGGGTTTTTAAAGTTTTATAAAAAGAGGACGGGATAACCGTCCTCTTTTACTTTCCACTTATTTTAAGACAACAGCAAACTATTAAGACTACTCCGCCCAAAAATCAGTCCACGAAGCTCCGTAGAGTTCCGAATCTGATGCATTATTCGGATTCTGCGCCCAGTACCATAGTTCATCCGGAGTAATGAGTTCTGTCAGTATGCGTTTAAGCTTTCTGTCTGCAAGTATTCCTGCCCACTTTGCCCATCGGCTGGGAAGAATTTTCAGTAGAAAGGTATAGTAAACCTTGTAAAGCAAAGTATCACGCATTACAGTCCATTTGGCATCTGTACCGAAGTAAAAACCTGCATCCTCTATGCCTATGCCGAAACTGTCATTGTAGAATCTCCATGGTACCTTGCTGCAGTACCAGAGATAATCGTCATCCCTGGTTACAGGCTCTAGATTGAGATGCAGAAAGGCGTATAGACTCGGAAAATTTTCTATCCTGTATTCCATAGCATCCAGTGCTGCAGGAATGGCTGTGTCACTTACATTAGGAACAGAAAAGCGCCCGAGATTCACGGTTGTTGCCATGAGTTCGGACTGATCCTGTAAATAAAGGCCGTTTATCCAGTTTCCGTTTTCATCCTGCGCAATTGATGCCGAAAGAACACATGCCTCGTTGCCCGTAGCAATTGCCGCTGTTTGATCCAGTACACCGGCATGGCCGAAGTTACCTTTCAGTATAAGCGACATAAGACTTCCCTGCCAGTTAGAAGCATCACCTTTAAAGACAAGAACATCACCGTTTTTATACTTAGTAGTATCACTAAAAGCGGGTATATCCTCTCCGATATCTTTAGATGCAGCTGCAGACATCGCTGTCTTGTACGAATCGATTAACGCTGCCACATCTCCTTCGGGATCTTCAGCCGCGAGATAATCGTTCAGAGCCAGATCGTTATTATCTGCAAGAAGATTCACAACCTCCTGCGACTGTTCGTCTGCCTTGGCTACGGCATTATCAATTTCGGTTTGACTGGGACTAACAGACTGAGAACACGATATAACGAACAGTGAAAATGCCAGAAGCACAAAAAAGAGATACAGTACTTTCTTCATTATAATACTCCTTATTTTTTATTTTCCGCCGTACGCCGGATAGCAGGAAGAATTTTTATATGCATCACCTCCTTCCGGCCCTTTATACTGTAGAAATACAGGACCAATTCTCCTTTTCCAACATCCGGCTGAATGTTTATATATGCAATCGTGCCGTTTTGTATGCCGATAATTTTATAGATACTGCTTTGAACAGGCAGTATATCGACGACCGATTGTTTTTTTACCGAAAATACAGCAAAACCTTCCGAGCCTTTTTCCGTTTTGCATGGCAAGTATCCCTGTTCCCCATAGAAATAGGGTTTGTCCAGTATCACACTTATCCTTCCCATTCTCTTCCGATCGAAATCTGCAATAACTTTTCCGGAAAGGTCAATTAATTTCATCTCCGGCTCTATTGTTACAGTTTTCCCTGGCAAAAGCGTCACATATAACGTATTTTTAAATGTTGCTAATTTTAATACATAACCCGTCGATTCCGAACGGAATATCTCTTCTGCCTTTAGATCATTTTTTTTAATGCGGTAAATACGCAGAGCATGAGGCTTCCGAAAACCGTATGTAGATAAATAGACAATCTCATGTGTATTTACCAGGTCGGTCACTATGCCCTCTATATGATATATTACATGCAGGAATTTCATCTTTTGAGTATCCACCACAGAGAGAGGAAACCCTTTTGACGTTAGAATCTGATGGGAGATATATCCGGTACCATCCGGTAGAACTGTTATCCTGTATGGACGGAATGGCAGTCTGATACTTGCCGCAGCGCTTTCTGCGGAAGTTGCGTCTTCTCCGTCTGCGGCAGAGGCATCTTCTTTTCTGTCTGCACTACCTGCGGTGCTTCTGCTTTTTCTGCCTCCGGCACCGGCCGCACCAGGATAAATTCCTCCTATATGCATGTAATCCAGTCTGCTCCACACAGCACCGTTCATGGAAACAGCGTAATATTTGGCTGTTCTGTGAAATACACCCACTGTGGAAATGCTCCCGGATATGTAATTAATTCTTATTAACTTACCATAAGCAATAAAATATACTGCACTTTGATCTCTTAAACTTGCCGGATCCTCTGCTGTCTTTCCATAAGATTGAGAATAAATTCCAATAATAAATATGCCGATAAGAAAGGTTAGGCTGATTATACTTTTTTTATACAAACCTGCCCGCAAAATAATATTCTCCAACCAATGTAACTAATCTGTTTAACCGGTTGCAGAGACTGGGCATGCTAAAACCGCTGTAAAATAATATTATAATACATTCTACAAAAAATTATCGATTTTTTATATTTTATCACGAGTTCGGATAATATTTTAACGGTAAAGGAATTATTTTTAGCCCGAAAAGAATTTTCTTGATAAATAAGGACAAAAATACAGTTTAACCGGTATTCAGGGCTGTTGTTTATATTTAGATTACATCTGTCGATTCGGCTGTCATAAATACTGATTATTGCTGATTTAAAAAAATCTTACCGAGTTTACAAGTTTGCTATAGATTCCTGATGCTTTATTCACAGAATTCTCTATCTGAGGGTATTTAATATCAAGGTATTCGTGAGCCGGAATGATTCTAAGCTTTAAAAAAGACGATAACTTAAGAGCCGTATTTTCATCAAAACCGGGATTGTGCCAAGCCTTAATAATATTTCCCGATAAGTTTGCGGGATTGGTTGTTTCCGGGAGGCAACGATACTCTTTTGCAAATTGTCCATACTATATTAAATCCTTTCTCATGCGAATAAAAATAAACAGCGATATCGCGGTCGTTATTGATAATGTCAGCCAACCTGTTAAAGACTTAAGTTGAGCTTATGAAGTTAGGGAGACTTACTGATACAGGCACAGGCGCTGAAAAATATTAGCTTAATTATCCGTTTAACTTCCCGAAATAGAACCTGTTTGCTTCGGAAAAAACAAAGGTGCCGTCATCGATTATAT